>JACUUF010000067.1 GCA_014859465.1 Methyloprofundus sp. | reverse complement strand
CCCTCGGTATAATGCGCATTACTCTAGCGCCGGGTTTGCGGCCTGATTCTAGCCTACCGACTTCGGCGCGCCAAAAACTAATGCGCTCGCGAATATCGGTCAAGCTGGCACGCGTTAAGGTTCGTGAGCCGATTTTATAAGACTGCCCGGTTGAAACTGAAACCTCAGCCTCAATCCAGTTTTGCAAATAACTTTTTGCTTCTTCAAGCGTCCAAGCTGGCATAAAATCCCCTCTAAGTTGCGAACATTGTTCGCCTATTTGAAAACATTGTCAACTTTTTAAACCCAAACACAAACAACCAGGACTGGTTATTTATTATTGCAGGTCAATCTACATAGCAAATCTTTTTTCTTGAGCTTTGATCGTAGCTCAATAATTTTGTCATTGTATTCATCCTGCATTTTTGCCATCTTGAAAAGCACATAAAAGCACATGATCCAGCCTGCAAGTGTAAAAATAACTAAGTCTAAATATTCTTCCAAGCACGACATTTTTAATCCTTTGGCACCAGGCCTGGTTATAGTTATTTTCTTAAAAGTTGTCTGTAGTAGGCATTATTAGGCTTACATACAGACTTTATCTTTCCATTTTTATCAATGACCATGCCATAGGCTTTAAACCTTTCTGGCAAGCTATCTCAACTTTCAACCACTGCCTTCTGCTTGGATTTTGTAAACATTGATTTTATCAACTTAATCACACTATATCCTTTAGACCACCAGGCCTGGTTTAGCAAACTCTAAATTCTTCTTGTCTTTCAACTGGCAAACTTTGAAACTCAGCAAAGCATTTGAAAAAACTGCGGCCCGCTCGCTTGCGCGGCTCAAAATCTTTTTTAAGCGGCCAGGGGCCAAAAGGCTTGTTGCGGTCATATTCAAAAAGCCAGCCTTTGAATAGATAAGCCTTTTGAAAACTCATATGAACAATAACGCCGGTCATAAATTCAATCCTTTAGACCACCAGGCCTGGTGATTATTTTCTAAATTCCATTAATGAAAACTTTTCTGAAACTGAAGTCACGCATGCAGCCGTTACTTTGTATGCCATAAGAACAAAATAATTAGCCTGAACTGCATTAATCGGCAATTCACCGTCATTGTTCAAAAGAATATTTGTAAGAATTGATGATAGAGCATGATATTCACCTGATCCAACCGCACAAACGCCTGTTTCTGGCCGGATAACTGAAAAATCGCTTTGGATTTGCCAGACCTGGGCATTGATAATGCAGATAGCATCACCGCCGCCTTGGTATTCTTCATCCTTAAGTGATTTTTGAAGCTTTGGAATAAAATTTCTCACCAGCCACTCATAGGTTTTGGTGGCATCACTTGGCGGGTAAAGCGTGTTGTCATCCAAAATATGCTCAATAATTTGGCCGAATCTAAACGAACTCGTATAACCAAAAATCATGCCAGAATGTTTAAATATCTTTGGTGATGTAACGTTACCTTTTTTAAATCCATCGCTCCCGCAAAAATCACCAGCGATAACCGCGTTATTGTCTTGAGTTTCAATAGCTACTATACAAGTCATGCCTTGCTTCTCCTTGATTAATTAACTAACGCCGCGACTAATTACGCGTTTGCGTTTTTTCGTTGCGACCGGGTTGTTGGCTGGCACGTGTCCGTTTTGGATTTGCTCTTCTAGCCAGTCAAAGTTCGGGTTCACGATTTCCAGGGCGGCGGTGGCGTAGTTTCTACAGTCAAGCGGCTCGTTTCTTTCGTGAACTTTTACCCATTTTACTCTTGTTTGACCGTTTTCGTAGGTGAATTTTAAACTTTCTGACAATAATCCTTTGAAATAATCTTGATCATAGCCGCGGCCGCCCCTAGGCCAGTGGCAATATCCTGGGCCTTCGTCTTCGATTTTACGCCTAGACATGATATTTGCCTTGCCAGAATCAACCCCGATATTGAACAAAGCCGCTCCAACTCGGTTTCCGCGTGTTGGTTTGCCGATAAACGGCACGCCTTGTCCGCCTTTACCACGAACAGCAAATATTCGGCGGGTTTCGCGGGGTTTGCAATACTCGTAAACTTCTTGCGTATAGTGGCCGCCAGAATCCACACATGCAGCGGTAATGCCTAAAGCCGTGCCATCTTCAAAAGTCCATTGTCGGTTTAAAAACTCATCTAGCTCGCGCCAGATTTGATCGCGCCCGGGATCACCCCAAATCACATGGTATTGCACGCCCCAGCTTTCGCGGCCTTTACCCCAGCCAACTATTTCAATCTCTAAACGGTCGTCTTGCGTGTCCACGCCAGCCGTTAACATGAGCACGCCTTGCGGTAAGTCGGCATCGTAATATTCGCGGCGCTTGTGCAAATACTCATAATCAAGGTCGTCTTGCGACTCTACCCAAGGCTCACCCAGCTTAAGGTTGATAAATTCCATTAAGCCTTTACGATCACGGTTTTTTGTGGCCTCGACAAACTCTGTAGCTAGATCGGCTAGCTTAACCCAAGGCGAATAAAGCGAGTTTAGGTGAAAGCCGACAATGCCTTTTATTTCGGGTTTATCCGCTTTCCAATACCCAGCCTTAATCATTTCGTGTTTGTGTTTATCTTCAATTTTGCCGGGGCAATGCTCACACTCGTAATGCGCTGTCTCTGGAAGGTGATCGCCGTTGGTAGCGCGCTCCCACTTAACTTGCGCCCACTTAAGCGTTTGACTGGCCCCGCAATGCGGGCACGGCACATAGTACCGGCGCTGATCCGATTTTAAAAACCACTCTTCAATTTTTGATATGCCGCTAATGGTAGGCGTAGAAACCAACAGCTTTTTACGATTATGAAAGTTAGTCGCACGCTGAAAGGCCAATTTAAGCGGATCACCCTCTTTTGTAACACCATAACGGTCGATCTCGTCTGCCAATACGATGCGAATAGGGCGGGAAGCTAAACCTGCCGGACTATTTGCACCAACTAATGCCAGATAACCGCCCGGATAATGCTTCATTCTGATCGTGGTTGATGACTTTCTACTGCTACCACGGCCGTCTTTGCCCTCTTCTAGCTTGTTTTTTAGGCCTGGCGAGTATCTAAAAGTGGGATCAATACGCTCTTTTGAAAAGGATTCAGCAGCTTCGACGGTTGGTTGCAGCATTAATTGCGGCGCTGGCTCCTGGTCTGCAAAATATCCGATCACATTTAACAGCATTTCGGACTTACCGACCTGTGACGACCACATCAAAACAACGGTTTCGGTTTGGTGATCGCCCACCACGTCCATAGGCTCTCGCAAATAGGGCACTCGGTCAGTTCGCCAAGGCCCCGGCTCTGGGGAAGTACCCGGCGCAATGTAGCGGTATTTATCGGCCCATTCGCTAATTTTTAAGCGGGATCGCGGGCGCAACCGTTTTGAAAAAGCTGAACCCCAAACGCTCATTTTTGCGCCTTAAGAAAAGCGGATTTCTGCATTTCAGCTAAAGCCTGGTTAATGCCATCTTCAATAATTGCTTCAATTTCGCGTGCCAGTTTGCCTTCGCAAAGCGGAGCGATCCGGGGCGGCATCGAAAACAAAATACCGCGCAACTCTTCTGCCGTTTCCCGAGCATCGGCAAGCACTTCTTCTCGCGGGATTAAAAGACGCTGCGCCTCTTTGTATTCCAACTCTTTAAGCTTGGCCTGGTAGGTTTTTTCGGCTAGTTTGGCTCGGTTAAATGCCTGGTTAACCTTTTGCACAGAAATGCCATCCACAACCGAAAACGCCGCTTCTTCGTTTTCCGGCTCTTCATCTGTGGCCGCTGGCTTGGCTGTTTTGGTGCGGGTCGTTTTGGCTGCTGGTTTTTTAGCCGCCTTATTGGTTTTCCGAGTGCGTGCTGCGTTCGCTCTATTGGTATCAAACCCGACTTGCTGGCTGGCCTGGTAAGCTTTCTTGCCCTCGGTTAAATCAATCTTTCCGTTTTCATCAACCGGCAACCGGCCATCTTTAACCAACCGAGAAACCCAAACATGAGACCGCCCAATCTCTTTAGCAAACTGTCTTTGTGAAACTAACTGGCCCATACGTTAACGCCCCTTTATCACATCCATTTCTTTACGCTTTGGATAAGGTTTTGATAGTTTAATAATTTGTTTCCGCATTTTTTTATTTAGCGGCATTAAGTAACGATGCTTGCCAGGCACGGCAACCGACTTGGCTTTCGGATCAAGCTTTTTTCTAATTTCGCTGATCGTCACGCTTAAGCCCATTGCACCAATGGATCTTGGATGTCTAAGACGGCCATTGACTAAATAAAAAGTAGATGGCTCGCTTGTACCGGTATAAATCCAGTTGTTCGCCTGGTAAATCCCGCCGTGATGACCTTGCGACTGATCCGCAAACGAAACAATCAATCTTAAGTTTGGCGATTGCTGTTTTAAAAACCGAATGGCCACCGCCATAATTTGGCTCACCGGGGCCACGTGTTCTTTAAGCGCTATTCTAACCAACTCACAGCCTTGCGATTGTTTTAATCCATATCGTCTAAGCAGGTTAGGGGCTAGCTCCCCTTCCAAAAAGCACAACGCCAATAAACTTGCCGTTTTCCCAAGCGCCAACCTTAACCAGCTTGCCAGCCGGTAGGCATTGGCTGTAATGCCAGTGTTCGCACGCATACTTTGCAGCCTTAAGCTTGCCCAATCAATTTTTAAATCAACCTTTGTTGGCATTCATATCAAATTCCTTTCCGCAATTTGGGCAACAAATCCATTTAGGTTCGATCTGATCCAGCTTGCCTTGGTCGTTTTCATTTTCTGGATCAAAGTCCGGGGCATCATCCATTAGCAATTCATCTAGAAAGTCGTCATCAAACCCCAGCACATCCAAATCAAATTCCAAATCTTTAAGATCCGCTAATTCCTCAGCCAACAAATCCATATCCCAGCCGCTATTTAAGGCAATGGAATTGTCCGAGATTCTTAGGGCCTTCTTTTTGGAATCATCCAAACCAGTTAAACGAATGGCTGGCACTTTTTCCATATCAAGTGATTTGGCTGCAAGTGTTCGGCCATGTCCGGCAATCAAAATGTTTTCTTCGTCAATCAAAACCGGATTAGTAAAACCAAACTCAGAAATACTAGCCGCGATTTGTTGAATTTGTTCATCGCTATGGGTACGCGTGTTTTTCTCATAGTCAATCAATTCATCAACCAAAATATACTCAATCTGAATTCCCATTTTTCACCCCTTAGATCATTTTCAAAAATCGGCCTGGTTAACACTTTGAAATTTAAACCCTATTTTTTACGCAATTTACCCCATATTTTAGGGCTAAAAAAAGGCCAAAAGTGTTAACTAAAACCGACCTAAAAAACCACCACTGTTAACACCCATTTTTAATTGCTCAAATCCGCATGAATGCTGGTTTTCTCATAAATCTAAAAAGTGTTAACCCAGCCTTATGATTTTCAGATTTTAGCCCCTTTTGACAAAAATGGCAAACCCCTTGTTAACCACTTCACCAAATTTTCACAGCTAGCCGAAACGCGGGGTCGCTAGCACCCGCTTGGTTGAAAACCCCCCAAAGTACCTACTGCTTATTTTGTGAATGCGTTGTAAGTGGTTGATTACATTATATATAACAGAGAGTCGCGGCGGGGCTTTCCAAAGTGTAGCGAGCGTTACACATACCCTAAAGCATGGATCGTGCCAAATATCAAAACATACGCACCACTCATTACGTACTCAATGATACGTACACATGAATAATACTTGTTAAGTAAACTCTTACTCTTCTAATACAAACCCTGCTTATACTGGATTGGGCTAGAGTTTAAGCGGGATTGAGAGGGGTGCGTGTTTCATTCCGTCTCGGTATTGTCTCGGTCTAAATCAACTAATCTTGGTGCCTCTATCTTCAAAATGGTGGATTAAATATGCTAAACAAGCCTGATCAATTTCCATTTATGTTAAATTTTAGGCAATAAAAAACCCGCATATAGCGGGCTTAGTTTAGGCACCAGGACTGGTTGTTAGTTTAAGGTGCAAAATATTGCGGCCCAGATAAGCAGGGTTATTGCTCCACTTAAGAACCCGCGCCAAAAGTAGATGGATGGCTTTTCGGCTTCTTCATCTAGCGTCCGATAATTTTCAGCTAAAGCGGCGGCTTTAATAGGATCAAGCCAACCGCTTTTATTCAGCTGATCAATCATGCATGGAATTGCGCTTGAATCAATTGATCTTTGGCCGGTAGCTATATCCATCTCCACGCAATCTGAAATTGCCTGTGCTAGTTCTTCTGTCTTTTCCATAATAACCTCTAAGTGTTAGCCGCTTTAAGTAGCATTACCACGCCGGATGGTATCGGTTTTTTTCCGTCCATGTAGTCGTAAAGCATGGTTGTCGTGCAACCGGTGGCCTTGCTCCACCAACTAATTGATCTTGATTTTGATTCAAATAGTCTTTTAAATTCATGTCCTTTCATAAATAATCCTTTGTTACCGGCCCGCTGTATGGTTTAACAATTCCGATTTCCAGGGGTTCGTGCTCGTGACTCAACTCTTTACCAATAATTAACTCAGCGGCCATTGGGTCAACAATCTGCACTCGACCGATGTCATTCCATGTTTGTGATTCACCCACCAGCCGTTCAGGTTTGTTTTCAAATATTACGTAATCACCACTTTTATCACGTGCTATATAAGCCATTTTTAATTCCTTCAGGCCAGCAGGCCCTGGTTTTTAATTCTCGTCTTAATTTAACGCGAGCAAGGTTGCGATCCTTTGCCGCTCTTGCTGAATCTTCACGACTCGGTAACGCCATTTTAGCATCGTGAAACTGCTGTCTTTCCGGCTCGGTTAGATACATAATATCAGCCTGATTTACAAGCATTTCTGAATAATCGTCTGGCTTTCTGTCATCAATCAGTGCGTTTAATCTGTAAATAACTTTCTGTGGGGTTTCTTTAAGCATTTATTATCCCGCTTAGGCACCAGGCCTGGTGGTTGGTTTTGTTATGCGGCTTTAATAAATCTTAGCGCTTGAGCTAGGTTGTCGTGGTATGTTTCTGGGAAATAGTCGCTCATTGAATCGCGCTCTTGTTCAAGCTGCAACCCGCATGTTGATATAGCGGCGGTTGTTGAGGTTTCGTTTACTGGGCCGTTTGAGCAAAATGTAAGCGCATGGCCGTTAATGACTGATCTGAAAATACCGCCATTTTGCTCTACTGTGTGGCCTAGTTTTTCGATCTTTTTAATTGCGTTTGCTAGTTTCATTTTCTTGATCCTTGATTGCGTTTTAATTGTTTTTTGTTGTTTTCGTGATCATTATATCGTTTTAAAGATGAATGTAAAGCTTATTTAATAATTATTTTACAGTTTTTAACAATAAAAAACCCGTGCCTGGCGGGTTAGTGTTTCTTGATTGATCGCTATTTAATCATAGGATCAAGTTTATTGGCCCATTTTCCGATTGTATCCAATGGATCGTTTGCTTTTTTTCTTTCGTGATCAATCAATCTTTCTATTGTGGTTCGTGCTTTAATAAGATCATCAAGCCTTTTAGCCTTATCACCTTTTCGGCGCGTTACATATTTAATAATATTGCCTTCAAGCATACCTAATCCATTCACCAGTGCATACTCATAAGGATCAATTGCAATTTGGTAATGCTTTGGCTTTTCTAGATCATTATCACAAGATTCTATTTGGAATTGATGTGGATTCAATCCAGCGCTTACGTTTTCGTTGAGAAAGTTCATTCGTTTTTCAACCAGTTCCCAGGCTCGCTCTTCTTCTGGGGTCATCACGTTTTCGGTTTTTTGCTTATCAGGAGTTGTTTGAGCAAATGCGCGCACAAAAGCATCCCTTGTTTCTGGCATTAGTAGCTTTTTAATTGACATGCTTCTATCCTCGCTTGTTTTTTTGGCGGTAGGCTATTTTGCCTTGCTTTACCAGCTCAGTTATTGTGGATTTTATTTTTGATTGGCTTACGCCAAAGCGGTTGGCCAGCTTAAAGTGGGTTGTCTTGCTGTTATATTCTTCGATAAAATCTTGTTCTGGCAATTGGATTACGCGGCGCTTTATGCTTGGGCGGCGCTTCAGCTTTCCGTCAGCTAGTAAGCTATTAATCTTTACGATTAAAGTTGAGATATTTATTTCAAAATGATTCGCCATGTCTTTAAGCTTATCTTGCCGGTCGTACATGGTTTTTAATTCGTCAAAATCTAGCGTTATTTGTTTGCGTTTTTTCTTTGCCTTGGCTGGCTTTGATTGCTTTGATTTTTTCTTTTCGCACTCGAGTACTTTATTGCATGGATGATCCGGCGGGGTAAATCCGCAAAAACAACGTGCTTCCGGCCCTAACGACTCTATAAGATTATTTTCCATTTTTATGGTCTCGGTAAATTTCATAACAGTAGGCTATCATCATTACAACCCATACATATGTGATTGCTATTAATGTCCAAGCTACACCTGAGTCTTCTAATAAAGTAAGCATATTGCCTCCTTAGTAAATCAATTGATACTTTGGCGTGTTCATCGGCTTTACAGATTTTTTGAACCACTTGCTGTCATAACTGGTTGGCCTGATTATTTCAAGCGGTTTAATTTTTTTAAGCCTGGATTGCCAAGCTGTTATTACGCCAAAACGGTTATTAAAAGAAATGATTGCATAGCGCTTTTGTTCTTCCTCAGCGCAAAAAATCGCCTCTTCGATTGCGGCTTCTAAATCGTCAAATTCGTTAATTTGCATGGGCTTGATCTTCTTTAATTTTTTCTAAAGCAATAGACAAAACAATATCCAGCGCTTGGGTTAATAGTCGCGGCTTAATGAAAAGATCATCCATTGAGCCTTCAATATCACCAACCCGCCATTTTTGAAATGTCTCAACCGTTTGTAGGGCTTCTTTGCGCGTCATCAATAGCCCCGGATGTATTCATTGTTTAAAAACCGCACGTCTTCAAGCTTTGCATCATCCGATGCAAGCAAGCGCATAATCTTGTCGTGCAGCAACACGCCGCGCATCGCCATTAACACATATTCAGGCACTTTATTGTAGCCTGATCGGTACTTAATCATGCTGGTTTCAGACATGCCTATCTGATTAGCAAGCTCTAAATGACTTAAGCTAAGCATGTCTTGCATGCGGGCAAATTCCGTTTCTTTATTTTTTTTGTTATAAGCCATTATTGACTCCCTTGTAGTTTAATAACTTAACACCGGCAAAGGTGATACCCAAGCCGACCGATCCTAATAGCAGCATTGACAATAAGCTCGGCGATTCAACCGCGCCAAGCGATAAAATCAAACCGCCGATAATTAAAAATGGTGCTGATTTTTTTAATGATTTCATTTTTATTTGCTCCTTGATTTCTTAACCACCAGGCCTGGTTGTTTGAATTATACTGTTTGCATTTTACGTTCGTACTTTGCAACAATTTGCTTAGCCTGGTTTAGTGAAATTTTGCGACCTGTTATTTCGTCTTTTAAAACTTTCGCTGGAACATAAGTTTGACCAAGACTTGACTGGCGATAAGTTGATGGCGCATTATTTTTTAAAACGCTAATTGGTGCGGCGCTTAAAGCCGCTCTATCCATAATTTTATTAATTGCATTCATTGTATTGCTCCTTGATTATCCAAATATGTTTTTGCTATCTCTTGATTTCGTATTTTACTTATTTAAAAGGTAATGTAAAGCGGTTTTTGTAATTATTTTACATTTTATTGATAATAAAAAACCCGCACTAGGCGGGTTGAGTTAGTCTTTCAAATAATTCACAGCTTTGGTAGGGCTTTGTGTAGTCGGGATATGATCGGGATGAGCACATGCCGTTTAATCCTGATCCACGACCGCCGAGCTGGCAAAAGCGTTTGCATTGGCCGCAAATAATGCCGTTTTTCCAATGCTTTTTAACTTCGGCTTGCAAGGTTTCGTTATCGCCAGCCAGTTCAGCACGTTTGGCCTTGTCTGGTTGGCTTATTACTTTGCTTGCTTCAATTGATATTTTTTTGATGCTCATGTTCAGCACCTACAGGATCGTTTTTTATTTTGATTGACTGTGATCGCTTGCGCAATTCCTTTAAATACCATTGCACAAAATAAGCTTCATGCATAGCATCATCAACTGCACAATGCTTAACACCTTCAAAAGCAATCTCGTTTTTTATATCATCATTGCTATAAATTATCTTTAATCCTTCAATAGCGGTACGCACAGAATGATGATTCCAATATTTAAAAGGCCATTCAAAACCAAAGTCTTTTAACAGGCTTTCCAAGATAACCAAATCAAACTCCGGGCCATTACCCCAAACGCGACAATCCTTAAACTTTTCTAGGATTGAGTAAAGCTGATTTATTCCGCTAATCTCTCCGTAAATAAAAGTTTGATCTATCGCCTCTATGCTTTGCTTGCCCCACCAGGCCTGTGTACCTGGGCAAACATGGCGGCCTTTGATATGCTGCTGATTTGGCGATAGCTTTATATGATGTTTTTTATAAATTCTATCGCCAGGTTCATTCACATTGAAAGCAGCAATACCTACCGTGGCAACTAAAGCGTTTGGCTGAGTTGATAAGGTTTCAATATCAATCACAACGTCCGTATATTTTTGTTCAACACTTATTTTTTCGCTCATATCAATCTCCTTGATTTTCTGTTTTTGCTTTTATTTCTACCATTTCAGGTGGATTTGGCACGGTTAAATAAACATCAAATTTCGTAATTTCTTCATTACTTTCTTCTTCATTAAATTCTACGCGCTGAATGTGAGCGCCTTTTGGAATACCATCAAGCATATCAATCTCCTTGATTTAATTTTATTGTGATGGTCAGAATGGCACGTCATCATCGTCAAAGTTAGCCGGGCTATAGGCTATTGTGTTTGCTTGCGGGGCTGGCGCTTGGTTAGCAACTGGTGAGCCGTATTGAGGCGCATAGTCGTTTTGGTCTTCATTGGCTGGCTTATCAGCGGACCAAACCACATCATACATCCATGTTACTTGTTCGCCATCAAAACGTGGCTTGGCCTTAAACATGGCAATGCGCATGCGGCCACCAGGAATGCTTGGGCTTTCGATATAGCCGCTTAAGTAGTCGGTTTGGCCGTCAATGCTTTTTGACATCCACAAAGCGCCCGCTTGAATATCGCGGTACTTTTCGCCTTTTCGCTGGTTGGTGCGATACCAAAGCACCCAGTCTGGCATTTTTTTGCCGACTTCTTGTTTGCCTTTTGACATTTTGAATGCCATTTCTCGAACGCCTGGGGCGCGAATAATCACCTCAAGCCATTTGGCTATTTCATCATTACCGGATTGATCTTTGCCGATGACCATTTGACGCTGTTCTACAAATCCGATTTGCATTTTATCTCTCCTTGATTGAAAACTACATTTTACACATTTTAAAAATAATTAAAAGCGGTTTTGTTATTAATTTGGTGTGCTATAATACGCCTAATCAATCCTCCTTGATTGAGTTTTTGCCCGTACATGCTGCGGGCTTTTTTATTTATCGCATTCGCAAAAGCTTAAAGCCCTCGCTCATAATTTCTTCATGATACTTTTCTAGCGCGTGCCGCTTTAGCTCTTCCATGCGTGTGTTGATGTATGGTTTTTTAACTTTGTCTAGCTTGTGATTCAAAAGCATTTCTGCAACATCGGAATCAACCCCGCTGGTCGCCCAGATTGTGCGGGCCACTTTGCGCAAATCGTGCGCCGTCCATAATCCACCGCTTACTTTTGCAATATGTTCACCTGCGCGTTTTTCGCCAATGGGTGTGGGCTTGCCTTTCGCGGGGAATAAGTGCACACCGGTATAACCAATGGATTTTTGATATTGCCGATAACGCGATAGCATGTATTGCACGCGTTTGGTGATCGGCACGGTATGCGGCACACGCGTTTTTGTATCGGCGGCGGGTATGTGCCACATTAAACGCTCAAAATCGAATCGATCCCAGCGGGCTTTGCGAGTTTCTCCAATTCGGGTGCCGTGTGCAATCATCATGGTGACCAGCATTTGAATAAAATGCGGCTGGCTTTCGATCTGTTCCGCGACTTTCCAAATTCCAGCCGGAATAAGTCGGCCATCTTTATGCTTGATTTGGGCTTTGATCGAATCGTTAAATTTAATTTCAGCCATGGGGTTAAAGTCCAGCATTTTTAATTTTCTGGCCCGGTTAAACGCGATCCGCAAAACGTCAAATATCTGGCGGGTGTAGGAAACTGAAAACTCAGCCTGTAAAGGCCAAAGTAGTTTTTCGTCTATCACCTCAGATGTTACTTGGTTAAGTTCTAAGCTAGCGATTCGCGGGGTTAAGTGCTTGCTGATCACGCTCCGCACGCTGTTTTTGCGATTCTCGCTTATGTTTCGGTCGCTTATGGTTCTTGCCAAATACCAGCCCAGCAAATCGCCAACCGTGTTAAATCGCTCCACGTTTACTTTATCCGCATCTGGGTGGGCGGATAAATCGGCCATAATGTCTGGCATAACCGATACCAGCTTGGCGGCGGTAAGAACCGGCCAATCAGCCAGCTTTCGCCACCTGGTTTGGCCGTTTCGATATGTCACTAAATGCCAGCTTCCACGAGCGCGATTAGAACGATACCGAAACTTAACCGGATAGCGCGTGCAACTAATCTGGCGAATATCACCAACCTGGTGCCGCTTGATTAGCGCATCTGATATTTTGGCCTGGATTGTTTTCACGCTTGCGCCCGGTAGCTTTGCCAGTCGAATTGAATTACTTTACCGCCGCCTTCGCGCAAACGATCCTCGGTGCGTTCGTCTAAAAGCTGTCGTAATTCGACAAGGGTTAAGTTGGTGATTAAGATCATCGGCTTGCATTGCTCGTAACGCGCATTGATCACGTCAAACATAATCATTTTTTCGGTTTCGCTGCCGTGCTGGTGTCCGACTTCATCCAAAATTAAAAGGTCTGGCTTGGCGAATTCGGCAATTACTTGGCGCTCGGTTTTTGGATTGTCGCGGTTGTAAGTTTCTTTAACGGCCCGGATCATGTCGATAACCCGAACAAAAACTGCTGATTGGCCTTGATCCATTACGTGGCGTGCAATGCCGATGGCTAAATGGGTTTTTCCGGTGCCAGGATTGCCGCACATGATTAGGCTGGTTCCGCGTTCACGGATTGCATCCCAGTCAGCCGCGTAGCGTTTTGAACTCTTAAGGGCGCGTGCTTGGTTTTCGTTTTCGACTGCATAATTATCAAGTGTACGGTTTAAAAATCGCTTGGGTATCGCCGCACGATTCAGCATGTTATCGAATTTGGCCTGGGCTTGAGCTTTTCGGGCATCGCGAATCATTTGCTGATTTTCTTCATGCACTCGCTGGGTTTCGCATTCTGGGCAAACTGTCCAAATTTCGCCAGCGGGTGTTTTCAAAAGTGATGCTTCGTAATCGCCGTGTTTTTCGCAAGTTCTATTTTCTTTAGGCGCGTTAGCAAACATTTTAAAAATCCCGGTACTAGAAAGTTCCATCGTCGTTCACTCCTTCGCTGTAGTCGCGCTTTTGCTTTTTATCGTGATAAACGCCAGGTTTTGGCGGGTAAGCACCAGGCCTGGTGGTTTGCTTAAACTTAGCGGCGTTTCTGATCCAGGTTCTTAGTGCTGCGTGCCAATCTGCAAACTTACTGCCTTTTGCTTGGTGATAGTCAACGAATTGCTGAAACTCAAGCTCTAAATTAATTTCAGCTTTACCGGCCAATTCTAAATGCTGTTGAGTAGGTTTAAAATCCTCTGGCATTTTTTGAAGTTTGGATTGTTTCTTTTTAGCTGGCTTTTCTACCGTTTCCGTTTTGGATTTTGATTCGCCAGAATCAATTGTAGTAGTCTCTGGTAATCTATGTGTATTCTCTGTAATAGATTGCTGGTTTTCCGCAAGCTTGTTTGCTGGTTTTCCACAAACAGTGATGCTGGTTTCCCGCATACTAGTTTGCTGTTTTTCCACAAACTGAGAAACCAACTTTGTTAGCATGTCAAAATCTACGCGATAATGCACTTTACAAGGCACTCCCCGCTTGATTTCCTGGATCAATCCAAGTGATTTAAGCTTCTTTCTTGCAGAATCTTGTTCATATCGAGTTAGGCCAGTTTCAATCTCCCAGTCTTTTTGTGTTTTATAAAACCATCCTGAGTTTTCACCGGTTCTGCTAGACCAATAAATGGCCTGGCTAAGCATTAAAGCACCAGTAACGCCAGCTCCAATTGAAACAAGCGATCTATGAAAAGCTATTGGACGGCCAAGCAGGTGTGCAACTAGGGCTTGATCACTCATGATTTCACCTCACCTTCAAGCATGTGGCTCATTCGGCCATCCCAGTTAGATTTCATGGGCAATTGCTTACTTAAATAAAGCTTATATAAGAATTTTGCTCCGGCTTTTGTAAGCACCACATAAAACCGTGTCTTGCCCTCATAAGTCTGGGTTCTTTCGGCAAAATACCTGTCACGGTAGCTTGAGGAAACCTGATAACCTAAAACCTTTCCTTCATAAACTTTTTTAATCAATATGCCTTTAGCCGCAAGCCGGTTTTGAACTTGCTGAATATTTACACCGTTAAGCTGTCTGCAAAATTCGTGCGGTGTCATTCCTGGGGTAAATTGTGCGGCCATAGTGTTGCATACGCCTTGAAGACGATCAATCTCACCACCTGCATGCTCAAGCTTTTCTAATGCGGCTTGTTTTGCTTCGACTTCATCAGCCCAAGCGCGTGCGGCTATGATTGGATTTGTAAAATCCGGTAGTTGAAAGGCGGGCTCAATTGTTTTTGATTCTAACTCTTGCCAGCGTTTAATAATCGCCATACGTGCTTTTATGTTGTAACCAGCAATAAGGCAAATTGTTTCATCTTTTGGCAGTACGTATTGCCGTTGATGACGATTTTGGCTGTCTAAATAGGTATCCCCAAATTTGGGGGCATCTAAATTCAATTCGGATAGCATCTTTTCTACGTCTCTAATAACGTGATCATGACGCTTGCCTGTAAGTTCTGCGATCTCACGGCTTGACATGGTTAATTTTTGACTTGATAAAACTGATAGTGTATTTGACATTTCCATCACCTCGTATGGATGGTGGGCTACTAACGGTAGTAGTGGACTGAGCAAGCCCGTTCGTTTTCGCCCATTGTGAAATTGCTCTGAGGATTTTGCTACTTGGCTACTACACCTTGCAACGGCTTATAAATACTAATCAAAATATTCTGAAAAGTAAAGGTTTAATTAGGTTTTCCCAAAATCTGGTGAAAACTTATTGGACCTTATCAAACTCTAAAAAAAGATCAGGAAAAAGGTGGTTGGCTGGCTTTTCTAAAACTGATTCAAGCTTGCGCAGATGTTTAAAGTGGCTTGGTGTTGTAACCCCAAGCTCCCACTTGGCAATTGTTTGTTGCGATACACCTACTAATTTGGCAAGCTGCTTTTGTGATAGCTGGTTTTGGATACGCGAAACCTTTAGCTCGATTCTCAAATAAACCATCCCCAATCATTCAGTTTTTAACTGCCTGTTGTTTTAACGATAAAATTATTTAGCCATTTATCAATTTCGGTTTTTTTATAAAGCACTTTTGCTTTGGTTTTTGAATCGCCAACCCGAATGTATGGGCAGCCTGTACCACTTTGTCGGTGTTTCGATAATAGAGATTTGCTAATGCCTGCATATTCGGCGGCTTCCGCTGGTGTAAGATAAGCTTTCAAAATTCGACACCTCCTAACCAAATAATACATATGGGGGTAAATTTAAACAATAGATTTTGGCGCTTGCGAGGGTGGCTTACGCTTGCAAATAAAAAACCCGCATATAGCGGGTTGAGCTTATTGCTTATTGTCAATGCAAAGAAAGTTATAAGTTTTTAAAATTCTCTGGCGAAATAAATTATTGGGTTCAAGTCCAAACCAGCGGCGCTTTAATCCATAGCGTTTTCCTAGATTATCAAGTAATGCCCTGGGCTGTTTTTTATTTCCAAGGTTAATTAAAATTCTATAATCAGGGTTTTCATGATACATTTTTGACACTTTAGCTAGGTTTTTAATTGCTTTTTCAACACCATTAAATGCCAAATTTATTTCTTTAAAGTTCATATAAAAACCTTTTTTTCATAATGGCTGCCAATAAATAACATCTCTCTCAGATCGACCATCATCAAAAGAAACATCATAACTATTAAAACAGCAAAGACAAATTTCACTTTGCCATGCAGGGTGAGATACATTCGCAACACATAAAACTCTTTCTGTGTCGCTTGGCCAGGTAGACTTATCGTTAGCATCAAACTTAATGCGTTTAGAATTTCCTGATAAACCAGAAAACTCATCCTCAGAAATTACACTACTATCTGCAACACAAGCAAGTCTAATTAACGCCCTAGCAAGTTCATCTGGTTTATAATTTGATAAATCACGCTGGATCAAACTTAGATTTTCTTCAAAGTATGATTGCTCGACTCCGTTTTGATTTTTCATTTCAAATCCTTTAGGCACTAGCCTTAGTCAACTCATTAAACAATCTTTTTTTAAGTAGGTTTAAATCATCACTACTTAACTGAGAAGCCACAATAACTTGAGGAGGCTTATCAATAACACCGATGTCAACAATTACATCAGTCCAATGCAAGTCAATATCTGGATCACATTGCGGTAGATGCGCTTGCCATTTTATATTATCCATTTATAATCCTTTAGACCACCAGGCCTGGTTACTAGCATTGATACAGATCATGGTCTATGCATATTTTGTGGATGGCAGGTATCGACTTCCAGTCATATATTTCACCGTCCATTTTGTTTACTTGCTTGTTATAGCGTTCACCCTTCTTGATCGCCCAGTTGTTTCGTCTTGCCTTTACAATTTCGCGTTTTTCGGCAAATGTTAAATTGTGAATCATGTAAGCTAATGACTGGATAAGAATTTCGGAAGAATTGCAAATATGATCTTTGCGCGCAATAGGTTGTTCTTCTCTCAAAACTTCTACACACATAATTTATCCTTTAGGCGCCAAGCCTAGTTGTTAGTTATATTTCGCCTAATTGTAGTGACTTAATAAGGCGGTCATAATAGGTTTCAACCGGCTTAAACGGCACGGATTCGTTAAATATTTTATTTAGCTTTTCGGTATCTGACTTGTCCACTAATATTAAAACTACTGGGGCCTGAAAGATAGTTAGCGGAGTATGCGCTGCTAGTTTTTGGTAAATATCAAGCATACTAAAATCGCATGGGCATGGTAGCAACATACCCTGTTAATTCGTGATTTATCACTGTTGTAATGATTGCCTGGCCGTCTCCATAAAACTCTGTTGTCGAACCTGTGTGTTTACCGAAAACCTTAAATACTTTTGCGATTGTAGAGAAAAGCTCAGGGTTAAGCCCAATCTTGCTTACCGCTTCTGGCTCTCTACCGTTTGGAATTACCGATTTATCAATGTCAGGGTATTTGGAATCACTGATATCGCAAACCATATATGACTCTACTCCAAGCGGTTTACCGTTTGCTTCATAAAATTTCACCATCACCAGACCTTTTGTGGCCTGGGTTGTTTTATGCTTTTTAATATATCTTTTTTTAATCGGCTCTAATTCAAATATTGAAGCGTATTCTGCCTTGGCGGGAATGTTTCTATTAATATTTATGATAAATGGGGCTTCCATAGATTTTATCGCTTCGCAATAAGCCCAGAATGCTTGATACCCATTTGCTGATTCTATTCGGCCTTGGTTGCTGTTCAAATGAATACCATGTAGGTAAAAGCGAATGTCACTATTGCCAGCCGCAAACGGCATGGCCGCACGTAATAATTTTGCTGGGATATTTTCAATTATCGTTTTCATAATTTTCTCCTTGATTAAAAAAACCAGGCCTAATGGCCTGGGGTTAATTTTTTATTTAGTTCTTGTGCTGTTACTTATGCTGCATACTCAACCAGTTCGTTAAATTGCTTGATAACATTTGGCACCTGCATAACAAATGCCTTAGCCGTTAATTTAAAAGTTTGGTTATTTTTCTTAGCGATAAGCTTTAAAGCATCAAGCCCGGCGATTTCCAAAAATGCTGGTGAAGACAATAATTTTTCTTTAGTAATTGACATTTTGTTGATCCTTGATTGCGTTTAAAACTGTTTTTGTTATCTCTTGATTTCGTATTTTACCGATTGAAAACGTAATGTAAAGCAGAATTTGTAATTATTTTATAGTTTTTAGTCTTGACACCATAGCC
>JACUUF010000342.1 GCA_014859465.1 Methyloprofundus sp. | reverse complement strand
ACCCCCGACCCTCGCCTTGTAAGGGCGATGCTCTCCCAGCTGAGCTAAGCACCCCAAAGAGAAACGGAATTATAAAGTACTTTTCTCACTTGCGCTACACTTTCTTGAAAAAACTTAACTCTATTATAAACAGTGCCTCAAATTTACAAACCATAGCGCATAGACCAAGAGCTTTACTTACAAAATTATTCTAATTCTTCAGGTTCTACTAACTCATCACCATCTGTATCTAAGATATCAATGATTTTTTCTGCATCTTGTTCAACCGTACGTTCCATATCTATAATGACGCGGTCAATCTCTTTTTGAGACATGCCTTTTTTCTGCATTGCGATGACTTTGTCGATGGCATCTTCACGTAGCTCTTCTTCAACTTCATCAGCGGTAATAAAACCATCGCCGTTCTGATCATAACCACCGCTTTGTGTAGCAGCAGATGCAGGCGGTACATAAGGCACATACCCAGCACTTGCATCAAAAACGGCTAAAGCTAAAAAAGCCGGCAAAACACCCAATAAAATTTTTCTCATAACATTTTCCTCTGTTGTATTAAAACCAAATAATAGCACGCTAACCTAGGGTACGAAAGTTCCGCTTTGCGCATGAATAACGCGCTATGGCTCCTCCTTATTTTCAGTGTTTGATGAACTAACACTTATATGGCATAATTGATCCATTTTTTCAATAATTTTAACCTTTTAAGAGGCATCTCAATGGCTGGTCGTAACCACCTTTATATTCCAGGTCCTACAAACTCTCCCCATAAAGTATTAAGCGCTATGCATCTTCCTATGGAAGATCACCGTGCACCGACATTCCCACTGTTACTTAAACCTATTTTAGAAGACTTAAAAAAAGTCTTTAGAACAGAAACTGGCCAAGCGTTTGTTTTCCCTGCCACAGGAACCGCAGGCTGGGAAATCACACTAACCAACACGCTAAGCCCAGGCGATAAAGTGCTTATCTACCGTTTTGGTCAGTTCAGTCATTTATGGATGAACATGGCAATGCGCTTAGGCTTGGACGTAGAAATGCATGAAGTGCAATGGGGCAAAGGCATTCCTTTGGATGCCATGGAAGCGCGCCTAAAAGAAGATACGGCGCATGAAATTAAAGCCGTTTTGGCTACACACAATGAAACAGCAACCGGCGTAACCAGTGACATTGCTGGCGTACGTAAAGCCATGGATGTAGCAAAACACCCTGCTCTATTATTTGTTGATGGTGTCAGCTCTATTGCCAGCCTTGATTATCGTATGGATGAGTGGGGCATCGATGCCTCAATCAGCGGCTCACAAAAAGGCTTTATGCTACCGGCTGGCTTAGCTATCTTAGCTTTCAGCCAAAAAGCATTAGCGTGTTTAGACTCAGCAAAATTCCCACGTTGCTTCTTAGATCTTAAAGATCAAATGACAGCCAATAAAGATGGCTACACACCTTACACCCCTTCTACTCCGATGTTACACGGCTTACGCGCATCATTAGATATCTTATTAGAAGAAGGTATGGAAAACGTTTATGCACGCCACCACCGCTTAGCAGAAGGCACGCGCCGCGCGGTTGCTGCTTGGGGTTTAAAGCTTTGTGCACAACCAGGTTTTGAATCTGATACGGTTTCTGCAATCGTTGTTCCTGAAGATAAAGATGCGCGTGATGTTATTGCCATAGCTTTTAGCAAATATGATATTTCTTTAGGCGGCGGCTTATCCGAAGTGATGGGCAAAGTATTCCGTATCGGCCATATCGGCGATATGAATGACGTATCTATGCTTGGTGCCATTGCTGGCGTAGAAATGGCGATGTTAGATTGCGGTATTAATATCGTACCAGGTAGCGGTGTTGCGGCAGCGATTGAATATTATCGTTCAACGGCAACAGCATAAATTAGTGCGGTCTTGATAAGACTAAGGCACCCCTGTTAAAGAACAGGGGTGCCTTTTTTATTGGCATCACGCACACCAGATACGTAGGGCGGACTTTAGTCCGCTTATCAAACTTTCTATATTGACGGACTAAAGTCCGCCCTACTCTACGCCATGAATAAACCCAAAGTTTTTATTACGCGCAAATGGCCGAACTCTGTCGAGGCTAAATTAAAAAAGCACTATCAAGTTACCTTAAACGAAGAGGATAGACCCCTCAGCGCCGAAGAGTTCAAGTCCGCGCTGCAACAGTATGATGCCGTTTGTCCGACCGTCTGCGACTCTTTTTCTGCCAACGTTATTAATGTCGCCAATAAACGCTGCAAGATTCTGGCTAATTTCGGGGTCGGTTATAACCATATTGATGTCACTGCCGCCAAGCAACAAGGCTTAATTATTACCAACACTCCCGGTGTACTAACGCACAGTACTGCCGATATAGCTATGACCTTATTACTGATGTCAGCCCGTCGCGGTGCGGAAGGCGACCGTCTAGTAAGAAGCCAGCAATGGCAAGGCTGGAGCCCTACACATATGCTTAGCAGCAATGTGACCGGTGCAACTTTGGGCTTGATTGGTTTTGGTCGTATTGCTCAAGCTATGGCCAGAAAAGCCCATCATGGCTTTGACATGAAGATCATTTATTTCAATCCTAGCCCAGCGAGCGAATATGTTGTGGATGATTTACAAGCGATTCGCTGCGCTAGCCTAGAAGAACTATTACAAAAATCAGACTTCGTTTCACTGCATTGCCCAGGAAACCCAGAAACCAAGCATTTAATCAATGCCGACACACTTAAACAAATGAAACCCAGCGCGCATTTAATTAATACCGCGCGCGGTGATGTCATCGATACCCAAGCGCTTATTGCCGCACTAAAAAAGCAACAAATTGCCGGTGCCGGACTTGATGTTTACGAAGGTGAACCAAAGGTACCTGACGCATTATTAACATTAAATAATGTCTCCCTACTGCCTCACTTAGGTAGCGCTACATTATCAACTCGAACCGCCATGGGTGAAAAAGCCTTAGCCAATTTAGATGCCTTCTTTACTGGCAAGCCCTTACCCGACCAAGTTATTTAACG
>JACUUF010000066.1 GCA_014859465.1 Methyloprofundus sp. | reverse complement strand
TGCACGCCCCGCTTATCAGCCGAATGATTTTGATGACGATGATGTACCATTCTAGGGATTACCTGCTGACGTAGTGTAATGTTTTTTAGTTTATCTTTTTGAAATATATATGTTTTTAAAAAAATACCTTACTTAATTTTTGTAAGGTATTTTTTTGTGATATTGTTATAAGTATTACGTTTATATTTGTAAGGTTGGTGTGAATGTCATCTTCAATCACTATAAAAAGCTTTGTGATGGGAAGTGGTGAGCGTTATTGTCTTTTAGTTGATGCAGCTACTAACGTACCTTTGTTTTATCCAAACTTATTTGTTACAACTCAAGTAAGAAATGCCTCATTATCTTATTCATCAATGGAGAGTGCCTTATCGTGCATATCTGTATTACTGAAATATTGTAGTGCTCGTAAAATTGATCTAGTTGAGAGGATAAAAACGGGTGAGCTGTTGAAACTGAATGAAGTAGATGCTCTAGCAGATTTTTGTCAGTTAAACCTCTCAAGTAAAGTTTTGGGAAATAAGGTTTCAAAAATATTTAATTTCAAAAATCGAGGAGTGGCGAACGAAACTGTTTATATAAGGCTGTCGATAATTGCGAATTATATACAGTGGTTAGGAAATCTTTTAATCCCAAGTTCTAGTGCTGTAGAAATTAAAAAAAACCTTAGTGCACTAGCTAGTAAAATTCGTTCACGTCGTCCAGTAAAAAAAGGACGGAACCAGTCTTTAGTAAATAGAGGTTTAAGCAATGATCAGGTAGATTTGTTGTTTGAAATTTTTCGTCCTGAATCCGATATAAACCCGTTTAAGGGTCGATCAACAAAGATTCGGAATCGTCTGATGTTTTTGATGTTGCATTACCTCGGTATCAGGATGGGTGAGCTACTTTCTATTAAAGTAAAAGATATTGATTTTTCCAAGAATCTCATTGTTATTGCTCGAAGGGCTGACGAAAAATCAGATCCCAGGACAGACCAGCCTTTGGTAAAAACAATGGATAGACTTCTACCAATGGCAGAAACTCTTGTAGATGAAATTCATAACTACGTAATTAATTATCGAAAAAAAGAGTTAGCTGCAAGAAAGCATGAATATTTATTTGTTGTACATAAACCTGGCCCAACATCAGGTCAACCAGTTTCAAAAGCGACGTATAACAAAATCATGACAACCGTTAAGTCGCTATCTCCGATGTTAATTGATTTCACAGGTCACGCTTTAAGGCATAAGTGGAATGAAAGATTCTCTGAAAAAATGGATTCAATGGATTCCCCTGATGACGAACATGGGCAAGAGCAATTAAGATCTTGGCTGATGGGATGGAAGCAAGGCTCTGGGACAGCGAGTACTTATAATCAAAGATTTATTCAAAATAAAGCAAATGAGGTATCACTTAAGCTACAAAAGGATGTTGAGAAACAATGAAAAAGTTGATTAAATCTTCTGGCGTTAAGTCAGCAGGAAAAGATGTATTTGAAGCAAGATCTGGATATAAATTGACGCTTGAAGATAATGTGTGGGTTCTTGACAAAAATGTTTCTATCAATGTTTATAAACTCAGGGGCTTTTTGTCTGAAGGTATGCTTGAATCAGTACTAAGTGTACTTAAGTTTTACGCAAAGGAGAGAGCTCCATTGCATGTCTTTAATTTGTTCAATCGTCTACTGCATTGGCTTAACTCTTTAGATGTTCGTTTAGAGGCTGTCAATCCTCATTTTTTGATAAATTATAGGTCATCCCTGGATAGAGAGCACGAGTGGTATTTGGGAACTATAAAAGGTTTTCTCAAAAAATGGCACGAATTGGGCTATGAAGGTGTTTCAGATGATGTTGTAGACTTGTTGAATTCATGGCGCTTGAAAGGGAATGTTAAGGGGGATGTGGTTAAAAGGTTAGATCCTGAGCAAGGTCCATTAACAGACATTGAATTACAAAACATCATTGAAGCAGCCGCAAGTTTATACGAAGAAGATAAGATAACAATCGATCAGTTTGCAATGGTGCGTCTGCTAAGCGCATCAGGACGCCGCCCAATTCAGCTTTCACACATGAAATTAAAAGATGTCATGCACGGAAGTAACAAAAATCAAGGTGTGGCTTATGTATTAAATATACCGAGAGCAAAACAGAGAGGGGTCGGTTTTAGAGGGTCTTTCAAGCAGTTGCAGGTTACAGAGAATTTATGGCGTATTCTCGATTTGCAGCGTTCAAATGTGATTTCAAGATTTGAAGATAAGTTTGGGAAACTTAATGATAAGGTACTTTTAGAGCTTCCTCTGTTTCCTGATTATAAGGCTATTCAGAGTTACGATACTCTACCGGAGCTAGCTGAGATTTTACATTTGGATATTCTCCATTGTGAGCGAATTGCACTTTCAAAAGCAGCTGAGGCAGTGATAAAAGTTGCCGAGGTTATGTCAGAAAGAACCGGTGAGCTGATAAACATCAATGCGCAGCGTTTTAGATACTCTGTGGGAACGCGTGCAGCCAGAGAAGGCTATGGAGCGCTCATAATTGCAGAGCTGCTTGACCATACTGACACGCAGAACGCGCAAGTTTACGTGCAAAATGTGCCTGAGTATGCACGAAAAATAAATGATAAAGTCGGTCACCTGCTTGTCCCTTATGCTAATGCATTTAGGGGCATCATCGTTGATAACGAGGGTGAAGCTCGAAGAGGTAAAGATCCCTCAAGTCGTGTAAGGTTAAATCCGCATGAGAATGTGGGAACATGTGGTAGTTATGATTTCTGTGGTTCTAGAGTGCCAATACCTTGTTACACATGTAATCACTTTCAGCCTTGGCTCGATGCTCCTCATGAGAAGGTTTTACAAGAGTTGGTAGATGAGCGCGAACGCATTTATCAACAAACCAACGACTTAGCCATTGCTTCAATTAATGACAGAACAATTGTTGCCATTACTGAAGTTGTAAGTCTGTGTAGAGCAAAGCGGGAGGCTGCGAAGCATGGCTGATATATTTCATTTTACTCCTAAAAAGGAACTTGATGCAGCTAGAAATCTTAAAGAGTTTATTGAGCTTTGCAAAAATAAATTAACTGTTTTTGGTGCCGATCTAAAATGGGATGATTGGGCATGGCCGAAAGTGATTAATTTTACTAAAGTAGGTGTTCATTCTAGAAGCGTAAATCCTAACTCTGATTTGTTGGCACCTGAGTTTATGGATTTTGCTAAAGCTTACTTTCGGTATCAACAAGGGCACAAGCCGACCGATGCACAAAACGAAATGCGAGCGCTTCGATGTGTTGAGCAAGCACTTTTAAAACGCTATGGTTCAGCAGATATTTCTAAGGTTTCAATTTCTGATTTAGATGAAGCTAGTCTGGTTGCTAGGCAAAACTATAAAAACGCAGCAGCTTACCATGCCGGTAGAGAAATTGAACAGCTGGCTAAGTTTGTAACCGATAAAAACCTAGTTCCTGGAAAGCTAGACTCATGGAAAAACCCAATAAAGCGAGTAAACGATCGAGTAAATACCGGCCAGAAAGCCAAGGCAGAACGAGAAAAGAAACTCCCCTCCTCGGATGTGCTTGAGGCGATGGCGGAGATATTTGCTTCCAATCCTGAAAACCCTAAAGATATTTTTACGTCATCAGTATTTGCGATGCTGATGTGTGCCCCGTCACGCATAACTGAAATTTTGCTCTTGCCCGTTGATTTTGAAGTTGAGGAAAAAGACAGTCAGGGTGATATTCAATATGGCTGGCGATTTTATTCTGGGAAAGGCTTTGGTGCCAACATTAAGTGGATACCAAAAGTAATGGTACCAGTCGCCCAGGAGGCGATTGCTAGAGTTAAAAAACTAACCGCCCCTGATAGAGCTAGGTTAATTAAGTCTGGCAAAGATTTTTTGGTCGATGCAAGCACAGACCTGTTTTTGTCGAAAGCATTATTCTGCATGTCCAAAGGTCTTACGCATAGCCAAGGATTTGGCCGTGACATATTTTGGTTGCCAACAAATAACTTTTTTAATAATGACCTGGGGCCTAGAAACCTGAAAAATCACCAAAGCATTTTTGATCGGTATGGCTATAAAGATGCTCAAGGCAATAGATTAAAAGCGACTTCACATCAAATGCGCCACCTTTTGTCTACGATTGCTGAACGCGGTGGTATGGCGCAAGATGATTTAGCTAAATGGGCTGGACGAGCCGACGCAAAACAAAACCGTGTTTATAATCAAATGAGTGAATTTGAAATGGTTGTACGTGCGGAGCAGTTCGATCCATCAAAATCATTGTTTGGTCCAGTGGGTGAAGCTAAAAAGCACATCCCGATTACGATTCAAGAGTTCAATACCCTAGAAAAAGGGACGGCTCATGTCACTGAATATGGTTTCTGCGTCCATGACTATACTATTTCGCCTTGCGATAAGTATCGTGACTGTTTGAACTGTGCCGAGCAGGTATGCGTTAAGGGTGAGGAAGAGAAGTTGCGCCGAATAAAAGCGCAATTGGCGGAAGTTGAAAAGCAGTTTAAGGCATCTGAAACTGCTATCAATGAAGGTCTAGCCGGTGCTGATCGCTGGTATGAATATCATCAGCACACGCTGACTCATTTAAAACAACTTGTTGAAATCCTTGAAGACCCTAGCGTGCCTGACGGTTCGTTAATAAAACTCTCAAATGACAAATCTTTTTCACAAACAAACCGAGTGCTTCGCAATAAGCATGGTGAGAATAGACTTAAGCAGGATCAAGCTAAGATAGCAGAACAAGCAAAGTTGCTTTTAGGAGGCGGTCTTGGCTAGACACCTATCAAAAAGAGATATTGAATCAATCGTTAGTCATATCTTAGGTTGGGGTGATGAAAAGCTCACGTGGGATGCGGTTCTTGAGGCGATTGAGCCGCTAATAGGCTATAAACCAACGCGTCAAACTCTCTATGCAAATCAAGTTATTCGAGATGCTTTTAAATCTAGGAAATCAGGGATCAGGCAGCGTGGTCATGATAAACCAAAGCCAAGTAATCTGAATGTTGCGGCAGATCGCATCGCTTACCTTAAAGCGGAAAATGAAATGCTCAAACAAAAAAATGCAGCTTTATTAGAACAGTTCGTCAGATGGCAGTACAATGCTTATAAATACGGATTAACCGAGGAAAAGCTGAATGAGCCTTTACCGATGATTGATCGAGAACGAACGGACTAAAAATAATTTATGCAACAACTACAACATATCGAGGCGATTGAAAAGCGTCTTTGGAAGTCAGCCGATGAGCTGCGCGCCGGGTCTGAATTAGCGAGTAATGAATACTTCTTGCCGGTGATGGGGATTATTTTTCTGCGTCATGCGTTTAGTCGATTCCTGAAAGTTAAACAAGAATTATTGGTTGACCGGCCCAAAGAACGGGGAGGAAGCGGTTTAAAACCTTTTAAAGTGTCAGAGTTTACGTCTAAAGGTGCGATGATGCTTCAAGAAGAAGCGCAATTTGATTACTTGGTTAGCCTCACCGATGCTGATGATCGGGCGGATGCGATTATTAAGGCGATGGAGTCGATTGAAAAAGATTATCCAGGCCTGCAAGGTCAGTTACCGAAAGAAGAATACCGCTCTATCCCCAATGCCACGCTGGGCACTTTGCTCAGAAACCTGAATCCCGATGAATTGCGCAATGTCGATGGTGATATTTTCGGGCGCATTTATGAATACTTTCTTACCGAGTTTGCCGGACAAGGTGCGCACGATGGCGGCGAGTTCTTTACACCGATTTCATTGGTGCAGATGATTGTTAATGTCATTGAACCCAATCACGGCAAGGTGTTTGATCCAGCTTGCGGTTCGGGCGGTATGTTTGTGCAGAGTGCGCATTTTGTTGAGCGTCAACATCAAAACCCCACCGAGCTATTAACTTTCTATGGTCACGAGAAAAACACCACCACCACGCGACTTGCAAAAATGAACCTGCATGTGCATGGCCTTGAGGGCCATATTGCCGGTGGACAAAGCGCCTTGACCTATTACGAAGACCCGCATGAAGGCTTATGGGGTAATACCGATTTTGTCATGGCGAACCCACCGTTTAACGTCGATGAAGTGGATGCGGAAAAAATCAAAAACGACCGCCGTTTGGTGTTTGGTTTACCGGGTGTGAATAAAGATGGCAAGGTATCCAACGCCAACTATCTGTGGGCTTCTTATTTTTACAGCTACTTAAACGACACCGGACGTGCCGGTTTTGTTATGTCGTCGCAAGCTTCAAGTGCTGGTAACAAAGAAGCCGAAGTGCGGGCGGCCTTGATTAAAACCGGTCATGTCGAAGCGATGATCGATATTCGCTCCAACTTCTTCTACACCCGCTCTGTGCCGTGTCAGCTTTGGTTTTTTAACAAAGGCAAGCCACAAGCGCAATTAGACAAGGTGTTGATGGTCGATGCACGCAATGTGTACCGTAAAGTCACGCGCAAGATTTACGACTTTAGCCCGGAGCAACTGCAAAACCTCAGCAGCATTTTTTGGCTTTACCGTGGTCAGACCGAGCGTTTTATCGATTTGGTGAAGTCTTACATCAGCCAAGCGTTCAATGCCGCACAAGAATTAGACGAGCAAGCCAACAACCAGGCCTGGTTGTCAGCGTTTATTCAACAAATGCAAAATTTATGCAGTGCAATGCAAGAGTTTTATGCCAGTCAATCGGACAGCGCGCAAGCCGGATTTACCGAGTTTGCCGAGGCATTGGATTTGTTTACACAGGATGCGAAGGCATTTATTGCAGAGCAACGTCAGCTTTCGCAAAACTGGCAACCTGAACAGGCCTGCTTGGCTGATCTAAAAACCCTCGCGACTGAACAGGGTGCTTTGGTTAAGTTAGCGAACACCAGCCGCGATTTGGTCAAGCAAGTGGACTTGGTTTACAAATTGGCGATGCGCTTGATTGAGCAAGCCGAAAAAGAACTGGATGCGAAAACCTCCGATTTATGGGATCAAAAAACAATTAGCACCGGGCGCGATAGCTATAAAAAACAAGCCGAGCCGTTGCGTGAAGCCTTGGTGGAACAACTCAAACAAGTGCGCTATTTTGAGCGTCAAGCGGATTGGTTGCTCAGCCGCTTCCCGAATGCCGAATTAGCAGATGTACCAGGCCTGGTGAAATTGGTCGATATGGCCGAACTTGAAGCTAATGACTGGAGTTTAACGCCGGGGCGTTATGTTGGCGTGGCACCAGAAGAAGTGGATGAAGAGTTTGATTTTGAGGAAGCCTTAAAAGACATACATATTGAACTAGAAGGTCTGAACCAAGAAGCGGCTGAACTGGCGGCACACATCGCCCAAAACTTTAAGGAGTTGGGGGTATGAGTGCGCCTGTAATAACGCCACTGAATGAGTTCATTACTCTTCAGAGGGGATTCGATCTACCTGAAGAGCAAAGAAAGCCCGGTTCAATACCTGTCGTTGCATCAAGAAGTATTGTTGGTTTTCATTCTGAAAAGAGAGTCGAAGCGCCCGGTGTAGTCATCGGGCGAAGTGGAAGCATAGGTGGCGGACAATATCTTGATGAGCCATTTTGGCCTTTGAACACAACCTTATGGGTTAAAGATTTTAAAGGTCATAACCCAAGGTATGTTTATTATCTTCTGAAGAGCATCGACTTTACTTCATTTAATGTTGGTGCAGGTGTTCCTACATTAAATAGAAATCATCTGGCTGGCATTAAAGTTAAAAATATTTCTCATGATCAAGAAATAAAAATTGCAAATACCATAGCAAAATACGACGACCTCATCGAAAACAATAAGCGGCGGATTGCGTTATTGGAGGAGTCGGCGCGGTTATTGTATCGGGAGTGGTTTGTGCACTTTCGCTTCCCCGGTCACGAACACGTCAAAATCATCAGCGGCTTGCCGGAGGGGTGGAGTGAGCTAAAAATTGAAGAAGTTGGAGAGGTCGTCACTGGAAAAACACCATTGACAAAAAAGTCGAATTATTATGGCGGGTTAATACCATTTGTTAAAACGCCAGATATGCATGGGAATGTGTATGTTTTAAACACTGACCAAACACTCACTGAAGAAGGCGCCGCTACTCAGGCAAACAAGTTTATTCCTAAGGATTCATTGATTGTTTCTTGTATAGGAACTCTTGGCGTTGTTGCAATATCAGCTACTGACTGTCAAACAAATCAGCAAATTAATAGTGTTGTTCCTTTTGATAGCAACCATAATTTATACCTTTATTTTACTTTTAAAATGCTCAAGCCTAGGTTGGAAGCAATGGGCGGTGGTGCAACAATGGGGAATGTTAATAAATCAAAGTTTTCATCTCTGAATATTGTTATGCCAAGTGGTTTTCTTCTGAATGCTTTTAAAGATTTTGCAGACCCAGTTTTCCAGCAAATTTTGATACTACAGAAGCAAAACCAAAAACTAACCCAAGCCCGCGATATTTTATTGCCTCGCCTAATGAATGGAGACCTTGCGGTATGAATCGCTATACGGAAGACAGCCTCGTTCAACAAACCACCGCCGATTATTTGCTGAATCAGTTGGGCTGGAATGAATCCGTGTATGCGATGGAAGAGCGTTTGGGTGTGGATGGTTTGCTTGGGCGTGTGTCGGAAAAAGACATTGTGCTAACGCGCTACTTGCGTCAAGCCTTGATGGATTTTAACCCCGGTTTGCCAGCCGAAGCCTATGACGATGCGGTGCGCCAGATTGTGGAAGTGAACCTGGCTCAGTCGTTATTAGCGATTAACCAAGAAAAAGACCGACTGTATAAAAGCGGCGTAAAGGTGAGTTATCGCAATGCCGCCGGTGAGCGCAAACAGACCACGCTAAAGATATTCGATTTTGACCAGCCGGAACGTAACCATTTTTTGATTGTGCGTGAGTTATGGATTAAGGGCGATATTTATCGCCGCCGTGCCGATTTGGTGGGGTTTGTGAATGGCATTCCGCTGGTGTTTATGGAGGTAAAAAACCTGCATAAAGATGTGAAGGCCGCGTATGAGCAGAATTTTAGCGATTACAAAGACACCGTGCCGCAGTTGTTTTATCACAATGCAATGGTGATTTTGGGTAATGGTGTGGATGCCAAGCTGGGTTCCTTGTCGTCGAAGTATGAGCATTTTAATGATTGGAAACGCTTGCACGAAGAAGAACCAGGCCTGGTGAATATGGAAACCCTGCTCAAAGGTATTTGCAACAAGGCCAATCTGTTAGATTTGTTTGAAAACTACACCATTTTTGATGATTCAAGTGGGCGCTTGATTAAGATTGTGGCGCGTAACCATCAGTTTTTGGGCGTGAACCGCGCAGTGGAAGCGGTGCGCAATCGTGAAAGTTTAGACGGCAAACTAGGCGTGTTCTGGCATACGCAGGGTTCGGGAAAATCTTATTCCATCGCGTTTTTTGCCAAAAAAGTGCATCGCAAGTTGGGTGGCAACTTTACCTTTATCGTGCTGACTGACCGTGAAGACTTAGACAGCCAGATTTATAAAACCTTTGCCGGTATTGGTTTGGTAGATCATGATCGTGATCCGTGTCGGGCAGCCAGTGGCAAGCATTTAGAAAGTTTGCTGGGACAGCATAAGTCCTACATCTTTTCGTTAATCCAGAAGTTCAATGACCCTGGCATGAAGGGAACGGATCGGGATGACATTATTGTCATCACCGATGAGGCGCATCGCACGCAATACGGCAGCTTGTCGCTGAATATGCGCAATGCCTTACCGAATGCCAGTTTTATCGGTTTTACCGGCACGCCGCTATTGCGCGATGATGAGATTACCCGCCGGGTGTTTGGTGACTATGTTTCGACCTATGACTTTCAACGTGCGGTGGAAGACAATGCGACCGTGCCGCTGTATTACGATGCTCGCGGTGAAAAGCTGATTTTTAGTGCGGAAGATGGCAGTGAGTATTCGGTGGCAGACCCAAAAGGGTTAAATGAAAAGATTGCCGAAAAACTGGAAGAGCTAGAAATTGACGATGTGAACGTGACTCAGCGCTTGGAGCGAGAGCTAAAGCGGGATTATCACATTCTGACGTCTAGCAGCCGTTTGGAACAGATTGCCGAAGATTTTGTGCAGCATTATTCCGATGGCTGGGAGAGCGGCAAAGCGATGTTCGTGTGCATAGATAAAGTCACCAGTGTGCGGATGCATGAACTGATTGAAAAACATTGGTTGAAGCGTCAACAAACTCTGCGCAAAGCGATTGATGCCGGTTTTTATGACGAGCAAGAAACGGTGTTTAGAGCGCGTCAGTTAGCTTGGATGTATGAAACGCAATTTGCGGTGGTGGTGAGTGAAGAGCAAGGTGAGGTGGATAAGTTCCGCCAGTGGGGCTTGGATATTACGCCGCACCGTAAGTTGATTAAAGACGGCTTTGCCATGCCGGATGGTAAGCGCCTTGATATGGAGCAGGCGTTTAAACAAGCGGATCATCCGTTTCGGGTGGCGATAGTGTGCGCGATGTGGTTGACCGGCTTTGATGTGCCAACGCTTTCGACTTTGTATTTGGATAAGCCGTTAAAAGCGCACACCTTGATGCAGGCGATTGCACGGGCAAACCGTGTAGCTGAAGGCAAGAACAACGGTTTGATTGTTGATTATTGCGGCATATTAAAGAACCTACGCAAGGCGTTAGCGGAATTTGGCGGCGGTAAAACCGGTGTTGAAGGCGGCGAAGATGAACCGGCTAGGCCGCATGAAGAGTTATTGGCGGATTTGGCCGAGTCGATTGATTTGGTGAAGCAGTTCTTAAAAGATCGTGGTTTTGAGTTGATTAGCATTACCGAATCTGATGGATTTGCGCGCAATGCAGCAATTATGCAGGCCAAAGAAGCGGTGAATGAAGACGACCAAACGCGCAAGCAGTTTGAAGTGTCGGCGCGTGAGGTGTTTAAGAAGTTCAAGGCCTGTATCACGATTCGCCCTCAGATTAATGATTACCGGTTAGATAGGGATGCGATTAATATCGTGTATCAGTCGTTGCAGGATGATAGAGAAAAGGCCGATATTAGCCAGATCATGCGGGAGTTGCATCAAATTGTTGATGATTCGGTGCATGTGACAACGCCGGTTAAAGAAGAGCCTGATAACCTGTACGACATCAGTAAGATTAATTTTGAGCGCTTAAAGCAGGAGTTTGCCAAAGCACCGAATAAGAAAAGTGTGGTGATGAATTTGCGCGATGCGATTGCGCAAAAGCTAGCCGCGATGCTGAAAAAGAATCCTTTGCGCACCGATTACCAAAAACGCTTTGAAGAGATTGTTGAAGAATACAATCAAGAAAAAGATCGGGTGATGATCGAGAAGACGTTTGAAGCGTTGATGGTATTAGAGGGTGAACTGACTGACGAGCAAAAGCGTGCGGCGCGTGAAAACTTGGATGAAGAGTCGCTGGTAGTTTTCGATTTATTAAGCAAGCCGGATCTCACCCCAAAAGACATTACACGCATTAAGTCTGTAGCGGTTGAGCTGCTTGGTAAACTGAAAACCGAGAAGCTAAAGGTCGATAACTGGCGCGAAAAACAAGCCACCCGCGATGCGGTAAAACAAACCATTTACGACTTTTTATACGACGAACGCACCGGCTTGCCGGATAGTTATGAAGTGGACGAGATTGAATCCATGACAGAAAACCTGTTTACCCATGTCTATCGGGTTTATCCAACCGTGCCTTCACCGGTGTATGTTCAATCATGAGTGAGTATCACAACGACCAGCCGATAAAAGGTGACGACCTTTCTCCTGATTTACTGAATAGAAGTAAGTTTGCAGAAAATTTAGCTGAAGTTTTAACACTGAAATCAACGGACGAATGTCTAACTGTTTCGCTAGAGGGTGTTTGGGGGTACGGCAAAACTTCAACAATAAATTTGGTCAAAAGTCATTTACAACGCCAAAGGGCAATTGAACAAGTGGTTTTCGAGTATAACCCTTGGTTGATTGGTGATGCTGACTTACTGGTTCAGGATTTTCTTCGACAACTAGCATCCAACTTGCATATTCATTTTTCAGCAGATAAAGGGTTAGAAGTCGCTAATGAGCTTTTAACTTACTCCAATTTGTTCGGTGTTATAAAGCTTATTCCTGGCGCAGAGCCCTGGGCCTCACTAGCCGAAACGGTAATCAGCAAAGTCGGTACAGCTACAGAAAAGATTTCAAAGCTGAAAGAGCTAGATGTACTTGGTAAAAAGCAGAAAATTTCGGACTTGCTTGCGCAGTTGAATGTATCGATTGTTGTAATTATTGATGATATTGATCGCCTTACACCTAGGGAGGCATTTGAAGTTTTACGCCTAGTTAAGGCAGTAGCCGATTTTAAGGGAACGGCATTTTTATTGGCTTTTGATCCTAAATACCTTCACTCAGTATTACAAAGTCACGCGATTTCAAATGCAGAAGAATACTTGGACAAGATAGTGCAGTTGCGCGTTTCCTTACCTTTGATTGCAGAAAAGGATTTAGAAAAGGTCACTCAAAACGAACTAGCCAGCCTTTCAAAAGATGATTTAACAAAAGCGTTTGATGATGAGGATCAGTTATCGAATATTTATCACTTTTACTACAGAAGCTTAATAGCCTCGCCTCGTGATGTTAAACGGTTTTTTAATCACCTACGCTTTGTAGAGAGTCAAGTTCGTGGACAGGTTGCGTTTAGTAATCTTTTTGGGTTGTCATTGCTGGCGATGAAAGCGCCTAATATTTATGAGTTGCTAAAGGAAAGGCCAGATTATTTTGTAGGCCGTGGATTTGAGCGTGGCTTCACGCCTGAAAGCTTTTCTGAAAAGCAGAAAGATAAATCCAAGGTCGTTATTAACGCGGAACTTGAAAAAATCCCCAATCCAAAGAATCAGTATGTTGTTGATCGATTGCTTAAGGAGTTGTTTGATCATCCGCGAGATAGCACTTCTGATGCAAACGGTTTGGTTTCAGTTTATAGCAGGCTTTATATCGCATTACACTATCAAGCACCTACAGGTTATGTGACTGATATGGAGGTCGAGGATTTCATTTATGGAAGCATTGATAGAAGTAAATTTCTGCATGAGGTTTTTAAACGAGAGGCGATGCAACGCTTTTTTGAATTAATGTTCCAAAATGCAGAGTTATGTAATGGCAATACAAAAGAAATTCTTGTTGCCATAAATGATGCTTTTTTAACACATCCTCAAACAGTAGAGCTTTTAAGGAACTTTACAGGGTTTATGGATTTCAATCCTCTTCAGCAGCTGATCGCCATTAACAAAGAATTACTTTTTAAGGATGAATCTATTGCGATACTGCTGGAATTGGTAGAAATTGAGAGCTATGCGCCAATATATAGTGATCTTGTTAGAACTTTGATGGCCGAGAAAGAAGATGTACCAATAGATATTGAGCAACTTAAGTCAAAGTTTAGTTTAGCCGCCATGAAATGTTTAGAAGAAAAAATATATCAAGGCACATTGTTGGAGTCTCAAGTTTTTTATGGCTTAAGGGTTACTGATGAAAAAGCGGTAATTGGTTATTTTCATCAGCTCTTGAACTCCGAAAATGGCGTGATAAGAATCGCTGAAATTCTTGGCTCAACCGGATCAGATACAACAGCTGGGGCTTATTTTAAGTTTGAAAGAAATTTTTTGGGCTCTGAATTTGATATTGAGCTGTTAAAACAAAAAGCTGGCGAGGCTCTTCAATTAAATGCGGAGTTGAATATTGAAGTTCAAGCCGTGCTTAAAGCTATCTGTGAAGAAGATACGTATTATTTGTCTAACCTAAAAAAAGCTGATTGGTTGTAGAGGTAGGCTCCTATTATTAAATTGTATACATTTTGAGAATTATGCTTTCGTATTATTATTTTATGTCTTATAATTGAATTATCGAAAAGTTTTAGAGGTTTTGATAATGGCGATTGTGGGATATGCTCGTGTTTCAAGTGTTGGTCAAAAATTAGACGTGCAACTTGAAAAGCTGAAGACATATGGTTGTGAAAAGATCTTTGAAGAAAAAGTGAGTGGAACGACTGCTAACCGTGTTCAGTTGCATCGGTGCCTGGAATATCTGCGTGAGGGTGATAGTCTTGTCATTACCAAGTTAGACCGTTTGGCTCGGTCTACTTTTCACCTCACCCAAATTTCCAACCTTCTTGAAGAGAAGTCTGTCGATTTTGTTGTGCTGGATCAGCAGATTGATACATCAACTTCAACCGGTAAGTTGCTTTTTAATATGTTGGCCAGTATTGCTGAGTTTGAAACGGAGATCCGAAAAGAACGACAGCTTGAGGGCATTGAAAAAGCTAAATCGAAAGGCGTGAAGTTTGGTGCTAAGAAAAAACTTACTGAGCAAGAAATTGAACAGATGACTCAAGAGAGAGAGGCAGGTGTTTTGGTAAAAGACTTAGCTAAAAAATATGGGATTAGCATTCCTAGTGTTTACCGTTTGATTGGAGGCGAAATGGATTTACAGAGAGCTTTAAACTCAGTTGGCAAAACTTGCTTCGTAAAATATTACGAAGAGTTTGCTTCAGACAAACCTGTAGAGGATATTGTCGAGATTTTGCTAAACAAGGAAGGTTATGCGGAAACTGCCAGTCGAACTAGAGTCAATAATGCGAGAAAGATTATTCGACAAGGTTTAAGTGCTGAGGCTTTAGGCACGGTAATCAGCTCAAACCATGCATTGGTTGCCGAAGAAATAAAACAAAAGGCGATCAGGGTTTTAGAGTCCAATTAATGAGATGAATCGCCCACTAATTTTGTAAACACTTTTGACTCATAAGATAATGACCTAAAAGGAGAGTCAAAATGAGTATCGATCCAAGCAGCCATTTTTGACTAGGACGGCTTCTGAAATAATATTTCCCATTCATTTGGTCTTTACAAGCCGTTAAAAAAACAAAAAACTTATTATCGGACTTTAGTGTGCAGATAAATACTATTCAATATCTTTTGAAAAGTTTCTTGTGATACACCTTCTCCTATGTCTTTAATCCTTTTATTTAACCGGCAAGGGCAACGCTTAAGCCGTTTACCGCTCTCACATATACAGCGAGTAGAGTTAATAATATCAGGCGAATCAGTCAAAACCTTCAGGCCAAAAACCACCCCATGTATATCATTAACTTTAAACTGTTTTTTCAGCTCATTAACAATACCTGGTGTCCCATGCTCGACCTCTCCGAACACAAAAGGAATATCATGATTAAGCTTCAAAAAAACAGCATACAAGTAAGGCTCAATTTGCGAATTATAAAACCCTAGCAAATCACCCTTCAGGTGAAACAGCTCCCGTTCCAGTTCAAAAGGAACCCCCAGACAAAAAGATGATTGCCCGTCAGGGTTCGTATGAAACTCTGGCGTCTTTGGGATTTTATTTCCGTTTTCGAATACAACTGGCGGAACCCTTGGGTAACCCTTCAATATTTGAATTTCAATAACGATTGTTTCGTCAACCAATGGATAACCGTCGTTCTTCAGATAGACATCAACAGGCCCTCTAAGGATGCACAAAACTTCTGCACCATCCCCAGCGAACCTTCTCAGACCCTTATGCTCCCTCTGAAGTTCTTTGATGCCTGGTATCTCAGTCACACGCTCGGCTCCAAGGTGATGCTTTGGGTGTGTTAACAACGCCAGGCACAGGTCTTTGTTGAGATCCAATTCCACACTCTTTTCCAAGTGCTGCTAAATCTGGCTCCAAGCCAAAGCCTTCTTTAAACACTGTAGAAATTGACTCCATGGAAACCTCTTCTTCAGCCAAGTAACTTAGATCCTGGTTAAGTTGGTTTACCCACGCTCTAAAGTGACTAATAAGCGTCGGCTTCTCCTCCCATTTGTCCGCGAAGTTTTCACTTGGTTTAACAGGATTCGGAACCTCGTACTTAGGTCCGCTGTTAATAAATTCAGACAGGCCTTGAACGGTTTTAACCAAAGCCTCTTCCAAGGTTGCCTCACCGGAATATGACTTGGCCGCAATCGTAGAAATAATAATTGAAATAGGCTTTAAATCCGTATTCTTATTCTTTTCTGAATAGTACTCGTCTCTATGCTTTTTCAAAATCTGCACAGTTTTTTGCAGTGGTGTTTTCTCGCCTGCGAATCTAGGGACCTTATCTATACGAGCCTCTAAAGTAGCACGGGCAACTCGCCCATGAACTTGATCAGATTGTCTTTTAAACCATTTAGCGTACCCTTCAGGATTGCTCTGTGGCCACTCATTATTGATAGTTGAGTAATTTGAGGGATCATTATTATCCGTTATAGCTATCGAGTAATCTTGATAATTTTCATCACGTAAATCATTGTATGATTCGCCATAATATGATTCCATTGAAAGAGCTACTTCACGTCGCTTTTCTTCACTTTCAGGAATGCACGGAACAATATCCAAATGGAAGGATGGCGTAGAAGAATATTCTATTGTCCAACACCGTCTTTTTTCTTCTACATCGCGCTTAAATCCATTCGACTGAACGTACTCGCTAAGAACGTCTTTTACAATTGTTTTTAATTGCATTTGACTATGGGTTGTTTTGTCGATCTTCTGTCTGAGCTTGCAGCCAAGGTCTATATCGTAAGCTGCATCATTTCCCATAGGTTTTATCGCTGTTCCTAAAGCAAAAGAGCCTTGAACAAATATATGTGGGTCATATTGGTTTAACAGAGGGTGCTTCTCTATAAAATCAGTTAGTGCATCATAGCGTTGTTCTGCTTCATCATAAGCAGACTTGGGAATATCTAAATCCTTTGACAGGCTTTCTAAAATTTTATTTCTGGTATTCATGATATTTGTATCCTATTTTATCCTTGTAAGAACGCTTTTATTTCAGCGCTTTTATATGTGAATTCTCGCCCTGCTTTACTTAACATGTCGCCAATGATTTTTGGGTCGTCTAAAGCAATTGGCGCGTCTGTTTCAAAATTCAGGCGTAGTATTTGATCTGGTTCAAGTAAGAGCCCTGACATGTTTTGGGCAGACTCGCTTTGCATAGATAGAATGTAGCTGATGAAATCAGTTACACCCCATCCTGAAAGCATACCCCACATTTTCTTTTGTTCTACACCGTATTCTTTTTTTGCATGCCCCGTCCCTACGGACAATATCTTCATGTCATCTAGGTCGATGTTTAATCTCTTTTTGGCATCAATTATCGCAACCAAAGTAGGATTGTTTGCCCATAGGCCACCATCAGACAGTAGATATTCGTCAACCTTGTGAGGATCAAAGTATGTTGGTGCTGAACACGAAGCAAGAACTGCATCAGCAACCTTTACATCTTTGTCACGGTAAAACCCAGGGTCATAAGCAGACTTAAATACATGAACGCCGCCATTGCCAATATTGCTTGCAGGTATAAGAAGCGGCTTGTTTATTTCGCCAAGACGTACATTTCCAAAAACATCTAAAAGGACTCCTCTCAGGTTCGAGCCTTTATAAATACTGTTGTATGCCTGAGAGGAAAACCACTTGCGGCTAAATATCTTGCCGCCGTGCTCGCTGTATAGCTTCACTATGTCCGACATAGGGATTTTAAGTGCTACTGCCGCCGCTATAATCGAGCCCGTACTTGTTCCTGCGATAAGGTTAATGGATTCAGATAAATCTATTTGAAGATCTTTCTCTATTTTGGAAAGTATATGCGCTGCATATACGCCTCTGATACCACCGCCATCGATGGATAGAATGTTAAAAGGTTGGTTTTTCTCATTCACTATGTGAAAGTCCCATATTTTTAGGTTAAAAGGCCGCCAAAGCGCGACTCAAACCTATTAACAGTAGGAGTATCCGTCACATTTTTGGAGGGTGAGTTTCATAATTAATATTCATAATAATACTTATTGGGGTCTATTAAAATTAATTCAAGGTTAACTCATAAATTTATTTTGGCGCCAATTCTGGTGGTTCAAGTCTTATATGAATCAATCAAGCTTCAAATATTTGGCAATTTCGGCTTCTCACCATTAAGTCGCTGGTTTAACGTTTTTATTCATGCGGTTCTTGGTTCAGAAGGAGTAAAGGCGGATTGATTCATTTTTTACTTAAAAATACGTTAATTTGATGACCTAACATTTCTTTAACTGAATTGATGGAACGAAAAAAGCAAAGCATGTTTTATAAGTATTAGTACCCTCTTTTGACGGGTGTTTATCTATGGTCGTAGAAATGACGGATTTTGAGTTTTAAGTCGTAGATTTAACGTGGCGATGCAATTTATAAGAGAGTACTGTATTTAATAAAAACTTTACTTTATCTATGATAGTGTTAAAATATTTTACATAAATCATTGTAATATTAATATAACATTTTGAAATTAAAGGGAAAAAAGGTATCAAGTAAGCATAACCATTTTAAAACACACCTGATAGCAAAGTTTTAATTCTGCATTCCTATAAAACCTGTCTT
>JACUUF010000341.1 GCA_014859465.1 Methyloprofundus sp. | reverse complement strand
AGGCGCAAACAACACCGAATTCGAATCCACCACCCAAGCCTATATTCAATGGGCGACGTATTTCTAGCACATCCGTATAAAACCGACTTAATAGCAAACCACATTTACTATAAAATCCAGTTTATAAAGAAGATGATTTAAAATACGTAAGGAAATGATTGTGAAAATTCTGTTATCCGGAACCAACGACTTCGCCAAACATTTCGGCGGAGAACTCCAACGATTTGAATCAACCGACCCCAGCAAAGTGGGACGCATTTCCTTAACCAGCACCCACGAAGTCCAAGCCTGGCAATGCCATCTCAACCCAATCAACTACCAGTCTCGCCGCGATCGTTCGGCCTATGATCTAATTGCAGTGGAAGCCAACGCCCGTTTCTGCTTAATTTTTTCGCACCCGGTGCCGCGAGACCGCGCAGAATTCGAACGATTATTTTACGATGTATGGTTAGATACCATGTTTAGTCTCAGCGTCGCGTTTCAACTGAGTGATAAGACAAATCTTCTCAAATCGCTCGAAAAGTTTGATCAACAATTTGAAGGATTTGAATGGGTAAAAAATACCGACTTAAGCCTCAACGGCGTGATTGCCGACCAGTTTCTATACCTTGAAACATTTTATCGTGAACACCCACCGCATAAATTCGATTTTGAAGAGTCGCTTGATTTCAGCCATTATTTTAATCAAATGCCGAAAAGAGTTATTGATCCTACAACTAAGAAAAAACTCTACATTCTGCCCTTTGAAGAAATGGCCGAGTTTTTAACCCAAAACCTAATTACGCCACTTAAACACAAGCCTTCAGCACAGAAAAAACCGACGCACTCGAACAACATCATCAACTTTAGTGACTATAAAAATCGAACAAAATAACTACTGAGCTTAACTCAAAATCAACGAGTAATTTGGTGAGCCTGGATGGTTAATAACATTCACTCATAAATCAGAGCATACCCTAAACCAGCCGCTATTGGCTTTCTGATAAATGACTCTAGCATTATCAGCCAGCCAGACATTAGAACTTTTATTGAGGTTTTCTACGCCGGAATCACTTTTGATAGTTTTGCTGAGTTTTTTTAATGACTTGAATACAGGTGATTTAAAAACTCATAGAGAGCTTACGAATCGTAATCCTTAAACCTAAAATGTATCAACATGCCATCTGTGCCGGTTACAACACGATGCCCATCAAGCAGATCAAGAGCATAATCACCAGTCTTAGCTTGAGCCAAGTTACCTTGGGGATAATTATCCAAATCCATACTTATGTTTCTAGCCTGCCTGATGCGATTAAATTGAAAGCCACTCAACATCGCGCGGCAAATATGCTTACAACCGTATATCACTTTGGTAAAAGCCATTTTTTTCCTCACAAGTATTAACACACACCTTGCTAAATTAATTTAGCAAAATGAATGCGCAAAAAAAAAGCGGCATCGCCGTCCCGTTAGCACGCGCCTGCGTGAGGCGCGACACATGGAGATGTAAAATGTGAGGCGCGACTGCTTATGTTTTAAGTTCAGGCAAATCGACAATTTAAGGCGGGAATTCGCTAACCTTAAAAACAAGCTCTACAAGTTTAACAAACTTACGTTTTTTAGAGGCTAAATCTTTAGATATTGCGATGTTTTCAGACATCGCTAAGATCCCATGTTTTTAAAGAGCACTAAGGGTTAGCGTTGATAGGTTTATTAAGAAATTTAAGAATATTGCAATTGAATTTTGAAGCCACAAGCATGTGCATATTTTTGTAGGGTTTTCCAGCCTGGATTACCGGAACCAGATTCCAATCGGCTTATATTACTTTTTTGCGTTCCCATTTTTAGCGCAATTTCTTCTTGAGTTAAACCTGCCTTTTGACGCATATCAACCAAGGCTTCAATCAATTTAAACTCTTCTTCAAGCGCATCGTATTCCTTTTTAACATTTGGGTTCTTAAACGCTTCGTGCTTTAACTCATCTAATGTCATCATGTGCATTTTCAATTTCCTTTTTTCGCTTGAGCGCTAAATCTAATTCTTGCTTAGGTAGCTTTTGTGTTTTTTTAACAAAAGCATGCAGGATAAACACGTTCTTGCCCATCTGAAAACAGTACAGACCACGCGCAATACCCTCTGAAGATTTTGCGCGCAATTCAAACATTCCTTTACCTAAAGCTTTCGATTGCGGTTCTCCAAGTGAAGCGCCTTTCACAGCAATAAGGTCTAACAGTTTAAGCATGCGAGATTGCAACTGATCAGGCATTCTCAAAATGTCCTTCTCTACCCCTGGATACAGATTTACTTTCCATTCGGTTTTCATAATCAACCTTGAACAATGTTATCACAAAAGATAACTTTATAAAATCAACGTATCTTGAAAAATATCCAGCGCTTTTTTGGCTCCATGATGCTCAACCTTACTTCGCCATTTCGTGCCAAGCATGTAAAACCGTAAGCTATCGGTATTTTCATTATAAATTTCAAGTAGTTTGGCTTTTAATGCCACCCATTGCGCTGGGTCAATTTCGCACTCAAACACCGAATACTGAACGCGTACGCCATGATCCAAACAAGCTTTGGCTATGTGTCGCAGCCGACGTTGACCACCTGGGTCGTCAAACGAAATATCATAGGTTATTAAAACCATCATACTGGGTTCTCCTAACGCGGTACAAAAGGCGGATACTCGGCTAAGTCTCCCCGAATATGGCGCGCAAGCAATAGCGCTTGCACATGGGGCAATAAGCCAATCGATACGTCTTCATTTAAAAATGGATGCTTAACGGTTTCTTGCTTGCGGTTTTGCAAGGCAACCAACACCGTTTTTCGCGCATCATCTTTCAACTTCACCGCGCCACTGGCTTCTATTACAAAGTCATTGGCTTTGATTTGTTTACGGTTAATTAAACTTAACACTAAGCGATCCACCAACCATGCTCGAAACTCTTCCAGAATATCTTGCGCTAAACTGTCACGACCAGGCCTGGTTTGGTGTAAAAAGCCCCTTACGGGGCCGGAAACACTGGACTGTCAATACTTTTTCTGAGCTGCCTGTGCGGCAGCGAACA
>JACUUF010000340.1 GCA_014859465.1 Methyloprofundus sp. | reverse complement strand
CAGGTAAGGCGGGTAGACCGGTGAAGAGTAGGGATTAATCGTGGTACGTCCCCTATTACCCATTAAACGTCCCCTATTACCCGGCGTTGTTTTGATGCGTCAAACTAATTTGCTACTAATTTTTTAAAAATAGTAGCAAATTAGTTTCAAGGCCTTTAGTTGTTGTTACAATACAGTAATCTTAACAGTCAAAACCGAGTTGTTTAAAGATTATGAAAATCCCACCATCGCCACCGAGTATCGAGGCGTTTTTAACCGATTTTATGCAGCAGGCGGATGCGGCGCAGTTGATGAAGTTATTGGCGCTGGATTTAGGCGTATGCGATGAACGTGGGCGCTATACGCATTGGGATAAATTTCGTTTTGTTGTTCCGCCGCATGGATTAAGTACCGAAGAATATTGGTTTGTGATCAAAACGGCGCGAAACAAATTGTCCCGTAAGTTAAGCCTGTCAGATCAGCAGGGCAAGCCCATGCAATTTTGTGTCACGGATGCCATGTTGCATGCGTTGCATTGGTTGGACCAACATGCGGCGGGGCAGGTTGCTATGCCGCAACCGATTGCGAATGCCGCCACACGCGATCAATATTTAGTGTCGTCGTTAATTGAAGAGGCGATTAATTCGAGCCAACTTGAAGGTGCGTCCACCACGCGCGATGTCGCCAAAACCATGTTGCAACAACAGCGTGCGCCGCGCGACAAAAGCGAACAGATGATTGTGAATAACTATCATGCGATGCAGGCGATTGCTGATTTAAAAGACGAACCGCTAACACCAGGCCTGGTGTTTCATCTTCACCAGGTTTTAACGGAAAACACCTTAGACGACCCCGCCAAAGCGGGGCAGTTGCGTGTTGACAGCGACCAAATACAAGTGGTGGATAATCGCGATGGTCAGGTTTTGCACACGCCGCCGCCGGCGAAAAATTTGGCGAAAAGAATGCAAGACTTGTGCGATTTTGCCAATAATGATGATCCCAAACACTTTATCCACCCGGTGATCAAAGCGATGATTTTGCATTTTATGTTGGGCTATGACCATCCGTTTGTTGATGGCAACGGGCGCACTGCGCGGGCGCTGTTTTATTGGCATATGGCCAAAAAAGGCTATTGGCTAACTGAGTTTGTTTCGATTTCTAAAGTGATAAAACAAGCCCCAGCGCAATATGCCAAAGCCTATTTGTACACCGAAACCGATGATAACGATCTCACCTATTTTCTGATTCATCAGCTTGAAACCTTACAAAAAGCGATTGACGAGCTGTTTGCCTACCTTGCCCGCAAAAACGCAGAGATAGCCCATACCGAGCAGGTTCTTAAAAACGCTAAACTCAAAAGCCAGCTAAACTACCGGCAAATGGCTATTTTGAGCCAAGCCCTCAAACAACAGAGAATGTTTACAATCGAATCGCACCGCCACAAACATGGCATCAGCTACCAAACCGCGCGCACCGATTTACTCGGCTTGTCTGACCAATATGGTTTGCTGGAAAAACGCAAACAAGGCAAAGGCTTTGTGTTTTATGTGCCGGATGATTTTATGACCCGCGTGGGTGCCGTAAACGGCTAAGCCACGACGGAAATGGCAAGCTTGATTAAATGGAAACACAGGTTCTTACTTAAAAGAGAAAAGTAAAATGTCTGACTATATTAAAGGTGAAGTTTTAAAAGTGATTGATGGCGACACTTTTGATATGCGCGTGGATTATTTAGGTAGCGAAAATGATCATGAATACGAGCGTACAGAGCGAATTCGTATCGCGGATAAAAATGCCCCTGAGCTTAATGCCGCAGCAGGTAAGCAAGCTAAGAGTTAGAGTTGGAGCATTCTTTGCTAGGCAAAACGGTCGAATGTACTATTCAAGCGCGTGATCAATATTCGCGCGTTGTTGCTTTTGTAAAAAAGGTTTAACCGTGTCGAAATGCCAATATTGCGGTGAAGATAAAAAGCTGATTAGGACGCACAGTATTCCAGCGTCGTTTTTTAAGCCATTGCGCACAGATGAAGGGGATGTGCCTTATTTGATGACAGATTTGCCGGGCGAGTTTCCGAAGAAAAGCCCGATAGGGGTTTACGATAAAACGATATTGTGCCGCGAGTGTGAGGATCAGTTTGCGCAATGGGATGAACGCGGTTATGAGACGCTGGTTGATGGCGCAAAACAGCACAAATCACTGTATAATCAAAAAAAGTTGATGGCGTTTATATTGCCACAAGTCGATATCGACAAGCTCAAAAGGTTTCTGCTCAGCGTGTTGGCGAGCCTCGGTTTCCAGTCAAGATTTTTACAAACAAGTTAACCTTGGCGCGTACCAAGACAAAATCCAATCGATATTGGAAAACAACACGGCTTTAAGCAAAGACGAATACAGCTTCTTTATCAGTCGGTTTGATGACCAATATTTTGGCTCAACCATGTTAGACCCAAGATTAGAGCGTTGGGATGGAGTAAACTATTACCGAATTTATTTAGGCGTGTTTATCGCGCATATTAAAGTAGATAAAAGACCCAGTTCACCGAGTTTTGCGCCTTTTTTACAACAAGGCACCAGCGATTTGATTGTCCTAGAGCGAGAACTGAAAACCTCGGCCGAATTTGAAATAATGCAACAAATCATAAAACAGAATTTAAAATAAAAATGAACAACTACCAGGCCTGGTTAAAACACAATTATGACCGAAAGAAAAAAGTTAAAAGTATTAATAACGAGCAGTAGCTATTTGCCGAATATAGGGGGTATTGAAAACTCGCTCTATTATCTTGCAAAAGCTGGAGAAAACGATGATGTCACGATTGTTGCTAGCGATAACATTGTACACGTAGAAGATAAGGATGAGCGGCCAGATTTCAATTGCAAAATTATCCGGTATCATCTGCCGCATAATAAAAATCCTATTTTGCGCGTATTTTTTAACTGGAAAAATGCCTTTGCAACATACAGAAAAGTCAAAAAGGAAGGATGCGACTTAGGATTAATCGTGGTACGTCCCCTATTATTGATATTACCGTCGCTATTATTTCTGAACAGAACGAGGACTCCTAATTGACTAGTGTT
>JACUUF010000339.1 GCA_014859465.1 Methyloprofundus sp. | reverse complement strand
CGGTTTCCCAGCGTTTGGAGCGTTGTTCTTGTTGGGTTTGCAGTTGGCTGGCGATAGGGTCGCGAGGCCGCATTTTTTCTGTCATCGCGAGGCTTGGCTAGATGAATTCTGATACAGATCTTAAGTGGAAAATAACTTTTATGCTATTAGGATGAATAACACACCTATTTAATCGAAACGTACTTCACCGTAAAATTACCCTGTTCAACATACACATCCGACAAAACAGGCAAATTTACGCCAGCCCTTTCCATGTAAGCAACAGTAAACACGCGAGGCTCACTCCCTGTTTCAATACGGAAATACTCGATACATTCATCAATCATCCCATAATCCATCAAAGATGTTGAAAAAGCCCGACTAGACTTAATCCAGAACGGCCAATCTTCTATATTTGGCTCGCCTTCAGCCGGGCGAATATTTAGTGCAATACCCCCATCAATCACCACGGGCCAATCACCGTTAACAGGCTGTCCAATATTCACCTTACACATCACTCACACCTCTTTAAATTTAAGACAGCAAAAACCATTTGAAAACTTATCCATTAACCCACACAACTGTCAGTCCCAATATAATTCTGCGACGTATAAACACACGAACTAGCTTTTGCTCAAAAGCCTTTGGGTCAATGAGCATTTCAAGCCTCTACCCGTAAGCTTACCGTCAAGCGCACAGGTTAAAACTTATGCGACAACGACACCACTTTTACACCGACAGGTAAAGATTCAATTAACTTGGCTTTTATCAATTGTTTGTTCATACCAGGCCTGGTGGTTAACCTAAAATGTCGCGAATCATGTTTTTAAGGCGTGTTTTTTTTGGATAGCCATTTTTATACAGCTTTAATGCTTTGGGTATGCGTTTTAGTATAGTGGACTGGCGGATATCCGCTCTGGCTTGTGCGACTTTGAACTTCTGCTGTCTTGCTTCAATCATCGCGTTAAATTTCGGTGCCAAAGCCAAAGGTACATTTGGCATAAGGTTTTGCAAACCATTAATAAAAAACTGCATTTGCGCTAAGTTGCTGGCAAAGTCTTCGTGGCTTTTTGGCTTAAATGCCGACCGCATCCCCTGCCAGCGCATGCTCCACTTATTCACCTTGGTCAAACGGTTCGCGATAAATTGCGATTCGTTCTTGCCATGTCGGCGGTAATATTGCAAAACCGTTGGATCAATCAACTTTGCATCCAAACCATCCGCAATTTCCGCCAACCAATTATCATGCGCTTTTAATTTCGCGGGGATAGGCAATACAATATCCAAAAACTCACGACGAATTGCACAACAACACCCCATCACAAAAGAATCGTCCGACAACCCGGCAGATTTAATTTGCCCATACTTGGTTAAATTCACCGAATTTAAATCGCCATCCGTCAACAACGCATCATTCATATAGATAAAGTAATCGGGACTCTTTTCAGCCAACGACACCATGTGCGCAATTTTCTCGGGAAACCAAACATCATCCTGATCACTTAAAAAAACCAAATCCCCCGATGTGCCCGACAACGCCGCATTAAAGTTACCCGCATAACGCAAGTTTTTGTCATTTACCGACACCCGCATATCAAAAGGCGCTGTTTTCGCAAATTCTTCAATCAACGCCACCGTATTATCACTAGAACGATCATCGGTGATTACCACCTCATCCGGCTGGCGTGTTTGATCCACAAAACTTTGCAACTGCGCTACAACATAATCGGCACCGTTATAGGTGGCCATGGCTATGGAAACTTGCATTAACAACTCACTCTATTCATTTAATTTTAGTTTATCAACTAAACTGTGATAGTTATTTAAAGCTAGATCAATCAAGTGGTTTGAGTGTTCTTTATAAAACTGTTTATCAATACTTAATATTGCGTCAAAAACAATAGGCACTTCATTAATAGTGTAACAACGATTAGAAGGTTTAATACCCCAGTCCTTTAAAAACTCATCAAGTTTCTTGACTTCAGGATTTAAACCAACATAAGGGACAGAAAAAGACAAAGAAGTAATTACTCCATGCAAACTTGTACCTATAAAAAATTTCGAGTATTTAATTACTGACATAATCTCCCAAACATTTAAGCCATCCATCAATTCAAAATTCTTATCGGAATGATTTAATTTTTTAATCTCTTTTAGGAAATCTATATCATCATGACCTCTTGCATAACCTATAGGACACAAAATAATCTTAAAGTTATATTTATTTGAAAGGAAATTTAAGACTTCTGAAAACTTCTCAACTGCCCCCCCTGCTTTTTTTGGTGCTGCTTGAACACATATGTAGTTTATTTCTTTCAATGCATTAATTTTATCTCTACTCTCATTTTGTATAAAATTATCACTTATAAATCTTGCCATTACAATTGCAGAATCGGGAAATATTAGTGGTGAGCTGAAGCGATTTAACGATTTTTTTGTTCTAGAATCACGCACTGAAAGGTAACTGGACTGAATCAAACGCCCTCGAATTTTATGGAGGTATAACCCTATATTACGCCGAGAAACACCACCCCCAATGGTATTAAATGCTACACGAGTTTTTTTCGATAAATTTCTGGGAATATATGGATACTCCCAAGGTAAGTCATAAAAATATCTACAGAATAGGTCTGCTAACAAAGTTAAACGGTTATTTCTCAAGAAAGAAACAAAACTAACTATCCTTTGAGGATTATCCATGTGAAGAAAAAGCGTACTTGAGGAAGCGCACAATACCTCTCCACCTATACTTATTATAGAGTGCACTCCGTCATTATTTTTTTTAAATACTTTAGACATGGCTATCGTTTTTTTTACTTTATATTGAGACAAATCAGAATCAATAAGCGCTGAAAAAACTAAATTAAAATTGTCAAAAAAACGCGGATAGCACTCTTTAAGGAATATTTCAAATAAAATAGGCATAAGGTTATCACCATAATTATAACGATCAAAAGCACCCAAAATAACAACCTTCTTCATATTTTTCCTTTTATTTAAACTTTTACAAAAAAACAAGTTAAACATACATTTGGGCACCTCGATTAACCCCTGATTCATTCTGGCAACGCCAAGTTTTTCA
>JACUUF010000338.1 GCA_014859465.1 Methyloprofundus sp. | reverse complement strand
AAATGAATAATATTTATAATGCTGGCTGAGCAGATCAATGCCAGTGCAACATAGCCTACGGGTATGTTGATGATAACTTGTACGGCTCTTAGTGCAGTGTGTTGTGCCGGCGTATCAAGCCAATGTATATTGCCTAATCTAAGTAAGAATCCCGTTAATAGACTGATAGCTGAAAATATTAGCATGCCTGATGATGCATATAGCCCGTTTATAAGCAATTTCTGGCGCATTCAGATGTCATTAATAGCATTTGTTTCTTTGATTGCTTTCTCTGTCATGTCTTTCAGTAAGCCATCCATTAATTTCATTGATTTATGCGCAAAAGCGACTCCTTCAGCTTCTCTTTGTTGACTGATGCTTTTCACTGCGAGTTGGCTAGCGGCCTGTATACGGTTAGGAAGCGTCTCGGTGTAATGTTTCGTATAGCCAAGCATTTCAACTAAAAGCTAGGTCGGATCGTCTGTGCTACTACAGATTACTTAATTTCAATTTACCCTGTACAATTACCACCATTAATAAATTGACTTTCGATAAATATGGATAGTTTAATCAAGCCCTTTACTCCTCAAAAGGCCACTTTTGGCCGTCATGAAACCTTTGCTTTACGCTATGGATGGTTGACTAAAGGTTTTCAAGCCTTGCAAGAAAACCCCGGCGTATTTAATTCCGATGCCTCAACAGTGACTTTAGGTGTTGGGAAAAACATGGTCAATGCTATTCGCTATTGGTTGCGTGCAACACAAATGATTCAGGTCACTGATGATGGCTTACAAGCAACAGAACTAGGCACAGTACTATTTGTAGAAGAGGGCGGTTGGGACCCTTATCTTGAAGATGAAGCAACCTTATGGCTGGTGCATTGGATGTTAGCCACTAATTCTGAATTAGCGACAGCATGGTATTGGTTTTTTAACTGTTTTCATAAAACAGAGTTTAATAATGAAGAAGTTGCAAATGATTTAGCGACTTTTGTCAGCGAAAATTTTACAGCTAAGCATTCTGAAAGAACCGTTAAGCATGATATTAACGTGATCTTGAAAATGTATTGTCCAGTAAAGCAAGGCGCAAAGGTAGAGATGGAAGATATCTTAGATGCGCCCTTAGCTTCTCTTAAGTTAGTTACTGCAAGTAAACATACACATTATTATCAGTGCAGAAATACCGCTCACGATAGTTTACCGATTGCTATTATCGCTTTTGCGGTGAATGAGGTCTTTAATCAACGAAAGGCATCTGTTTTACCTATTACCGATTTAATGTACGGCGATAAATTTGGTGTTGCTGTCGGTGGTGTTTTTAAGCTGACAGAAGGCGAATTACTGGCAAAGCTGGAGCGTGTTGTTGAGGCTTACCCTGCCTTATTTAATATTAATGAAACAGCAGGTATTAATCAGCTTTATCGTCAACAGAACGAACTATCTTCATTGACTTTTTTAGGTGATTATTTTGAAAATAAGGATAAAGCAACATCATGAGGGAGCCGTTTGTTCAGGTCGATACGCATTACACACGATCCATTAATCTTGAAAGAGATATAGACTCTAAAAATATACTCAACGCCTATATTCCTACCTCAAAAGCGATACAAGTATTAGATAAAGTTGCCAATACATTTAATCAACAAGATACACCTAGAGCCTGGTCGCTAGTTGGGCCGTATGGCTCAGGAAAATCGAGTTTTGCAATATTCTTAACGCATTTATTAGAAGATCAAAATCTCGAAACTAGCATTATTGCTGAGCAGTTAATAGCTAAACACAACCCTGATTTAGCCAAAAAAATAACCACGCATACGCATGAGTCAAACGCTTATTGTACGGTATTGTTGACAGGGAGCTCCGAATCACTCAGCAAGCGCTTATTGCAAGCCATGCATGATGCAGTGCAGAGTTATTGGATAGGTAAGTCAGGTCGTAAACCTAAAGTACTTGAAGTATTAGCAAAAGCAATGCATGCAGGTGCAACGGTGAGTGAAATCATTCACCTGCTCGATCAATTACAGCAAGCCGTGCATAAGGTGCAAGGTAAAGGTGTTTTAATTGTCATTGATGAGCTGGGTAAATTCCTGGAATATGAAGCCCGCCATCAAGGCGCCAATGACATATTTTTACTGCAAGCCTTAGCAGAATTTGCTTATAAAGGCCGAGCAGCGAATGTATTGCTTGTTGTGCTGATGCATCAAGCCTTTGATCAGTATGCAAAGGGCATGGGTGAAACTCAGCGTAACGAATGGGCGAAAGTGCAAGGTCGCTTTGAGAATGTGCCCTTTTTAGAGTCAGCCGAACAAACCTTGCGTGTTGTTGCCGCCGCTTTTACACATAAAGTAACGCCAGAGCAGCAGCTAAGTATCGAGCAACAAACCCATAAAATGGTGAAGGTATTAGCGCAACAGCAAGCTTTGCCTGGCGTCATGTCAACCGAGATTGCTCAGGATATTCTTGCGTGCTGTTATCCTTTGCATCCTATTGCCGCCTTATTATTACCCATTTTATGTCAGAAAGTTGCGCAAAATGAACGCACTTTATTTAGTTATCTAGGAAGCCAAGAGCATTATGGTTTTCATGATGGACTAAAGCGCCTTAATAAAATGGGTGACTGGGTGCTAGCTTGGGAAGTCTTTGAGTATTTTATTCTCAATCAAAGCATCATGACCTCAGATTATGCAACGCACCGCCGTTGGATAGAAGTCTTAAATGCGATCGAGCGTTTAGGTGATGCACCGATAACTGAAATACAGCTCTTAAAAACCATAGGCTTATTTAATATCATTGGAGCGCAAGGCGGCTTAAAAGCCAGTGAAGCGATACTTGCCTTGTGTTTTCCAGACCAAGCTCAGTTTCAGCTTGATTTAAAACAACTGAAAGAAAAATCGATTATTAATTATCGGAAATTCAGTCGTGAGTACCGTATTTGGGAAGGCAGCGATTTTGATTTACAAGCGAGTCTGCGCCAAAGTCTTGATGAATTAGGTCACTTTGATTTAGCGGAAACCCTCAATCAGCGTAAAGTTTTACTACCGATTGTTGCGCGTCGATATTCTATTAAAAATTCTACCCTGCGT
>JACUUF010000337.1 GCA_014859465.1 Methyloprofundus sp. | reverse complement strand
TGATAAAACAATATCATAGGGTCTTTCGAGAATGCGTTTGATGGCGGCTTGGCCAGATGGCTCCACATCAATATTGGAATAGCCCAGTGACGTCATCAAGGATTTGAGCATCAGTCGCATTTCGCCAATATCTTCGATGATCAGAACCCGTTTCTTTGACACATTCGCAAGGTTCTGTTGCGGTTTACTTGTATCATCAACGCCTAGAGTGATTGCATCTACCACGACAACTACCTGATTTTATAGAGTTATACAAAAAAATGATGCAATCTTTATATCATGCAAGGAAGTGAAATACTAAAAAAAATCACATTTGAAAAATAAAAAAGTGACGGTGTTTAGCCGTCACTTTTCTGAGTGCCTCATAAGCAAGAAGCAATGATTTTAGTGTAGGGCAATTAATGCACTAAGTTGGCGGTAAGCACAAATACGTCCATATAGCCCTTGTCGCCGTTTGTTGGCTGGATAGGTTGGGCGCTATGGAAAAATTTACGATCATTAAGTACGACAAATTCGCCTTTATCAAAGTGGTGACTGATCAGTGCTGGGCTGTTCTTATCTAGATGCACATTGATGCTGCCGCCTTCAATATTGTGGCGCTGCATGACATAGATTCCAATGCGATCGAATCCGTCTTGGTGGACGCCTTCTGGCGCGACTTCAGCGCTTTTATGGTCAGCAAAGATACGCAGTTGGTGTACCTCAATCGGTGTTCCGTCTGCCACGTTTGCCATGGTTTGAAAGTGCTGAAACAGTTCAATAAAGGCATCATCACGGACAATGCTATCGTCAATTTCTTCGTAGCTGCGAACCACATCACCCTGGAAGTGGTTAATGCTTTTGTCCTGCACAAAGGTTTGCGTCGGCAAGCGATTCAGCGCCCCTTGTTCAACGGTAAAGCGTGAGTAACGACGTAGACGAAACTCGCCATCCGCGTAGGGATTAGGCGGCAAATGGTCAAAGGAAGGGGCAAGATGATTAACGCTTTCGGCCGTCAGTTGACCCAGTTCAAGGTAGAAAGATGTGTTTTGAGACTTTTCGGAAATCATGATGTTGTCCTCTTTTGACATCGGCAGATTGTGCGCGACGATATGTATTATTGTTGTAGCGCTTCATGGGCGTCTTTTTCTAGTGTAGTAGGAATGAAAGAGAAAAACTTTGCTTTTTATGTCCTTTATTAGGGTATTTAGGGATAGATGATTCTCTAAATATTAATTTAATGGATAGATTATTCAGTGTGCTGAAGTGCGGATTCAGCATAGCCAAAAATATAAGGTAAAAAGCGGTATCAAGTGCTTAAAAGACGGCCGATCAATTCATTGAGAAATGAGCTACAACTTTAGTCTTATATAAAGGGTTTTATATTGTTTTTTTACAATCATCACTAAACACTAGAAAATTAGAAACGGGTAGATAGGAAAAACGATGGTGTACTTTCAGTTAAGCGGTGTGTTGAGTCTCTTCTTGCTTTTGGTGTTTGGTTCTTCGCAAGGCGCAATCGCCTTGCCTTATGCTGGTATTAGCATTGCCTTAAGTTTACTGATAGGAGGCGCGATTCTTTACCGCCACAAAAACGAGCACCAGGCTCATCATGGGTCTTTATCATCTACTGCGAACGTGTCGGCTATCGATAATGCTGTGAACGTGTCTGATGTCAGTAAAACAGTGACCAAGGCTACGTCTAAAATGGCCATTGGTGCAGCCGAAGTATCTTACTTTGTGGATACGCTGAGCAAAGACATTCATCATACCCGGGATGACAGTGAGCAAATCACCCAAGCCGTCGAGTCGCTATCGCAAACAGGCTTAACCCTATCCAATAATTTGGGGCAGCTTGCAAGTACAATGAGTGAAACCGCTCAGTCGAGCCGCACCGCACAAACGGCCTTGTCACAAAGTGCTGAGCAGATTAATGAATTAACGCAAAAGGTTCAGACGGCGAGCGAGCAGCTGGCTTTGTTAACCAAGAGCGCCGATGATATTGACAGTATAACGGCGGTGATCAAAGGGGTGTCTGAACAGACGAATTTACTGGCCTTAAATGCGGCAATAGAAGCTGCGCGAGCCGGTGAGCAAGGGCGAGGTTTTGCGGTGGTAGCCGATGAGGTGCGGGCATTAGCGGGCAAAAGCGCGGATGCGTCGGCACAGATCTCCAGTTTGTTATCCGATGTTCGTAAAAACAGTGAGCTAACTAACCATGAAATGGTGTCCCTAAAATCCTTAACAGATGCCTTATCTGACACGCTTCTTGGCGAAGCACAGCGTTTTATTTCATTAACGCAGGAAGTCCAAAATGCCTCGGTTGTGTTGTCCGATGTTGAGCGTGCAGGGGAGGAGTTGGGAACGACCAGTACTCAGATCAACGGCTCCATTTCTCGCATCCGTCATTCGTTACAAGATATTTCTTCGCGCAGCGATCACCTTTCAAAACAGTCAGCCACATTGAGTAATGGGGCTGAGGTGGTTTTTAGAGAGTTAGCTAAGCTGGATCAAACGTTGTTTTTCTCTGAATTGCTTGGCGTGTGCAAGGCGTCAGCCCAATCCATTGGTCAAATATTGGAAGAGGCCATTGCAAAGGGCGATTTAACTCAGCAAGCGGTGTTTTCAACAGACTATCAGCCAATAAAGGGAACCCGTCCCGAAAAATTCAGCACGCCTTATGATGCTTTTACCGACCGGATGTTTCCGTCGGTTCAGGAGGCGATTTTAGACAATTATAAATACGTCATGTTCGCGGGTGCGGTCGATGTGAATGGATATTTTCCAACCCATAACAAAAAATTCAGTCAGCCATTAACTGGCGACTATGAAAAAGATTTGTTGAGCAATCGAACAAAACGCATTTTTAACGATGCCACGGGGCGTCGATGCGGTGCGCATACAGACTCGTTTTTGTTGCAAACCTATAAACGTGATACGGGAGAGATCCTGCATGACCTTTCGGTGCCCATTTTTGTTAATGGCAAGCATTGGGGTGGTTTTAGAATGGGCTTCCAGTCGCCTCACCAGTAATGGACTTAGGGTGGCTTACCGAGTCCACTGCGTGATATTTCCTTAATCAATGGGG
>JACUUF010000336.1 GCA_014859465.1 Methyloprofundus sp. | reverse complement strand
TTAGAATTAAAATCATTAGCATATCCCATTATTGGCATCATAGTCGTCGACACATCACCTGCATCAGAATTGGTATAAGTTAAACGAGCACCTAATTCAGCACTTAACTTATCAGCAACCTCGCCTTTCCATTCACCAAAGAAACTATAGCGTGAACGCTCGACATCATTAAAGTTTTTGGTATACATATCCATCGGCATGACCATCTGCATACCGTCAGGCATTGTCATCTGCATTGCCGCATTCATATGGATGTCAGATTTATTATGCGATGTATCACCTGTAAAGCCTGTAGTAAAATCCCCTGACAATAAAGGCATGGATAAAGCAATATCCCAACCACCCCCTTGAACATTGGTGGTGTTATCCATTATATCAGACCCGAGCTGTTGGCCAGGTACTCTTAACGTATTGTTATCCATTAAGTGATCTGAGTTTTGATAAAAAAACTTGGTTTTCAATTCATAACCTTGTCCTAGATCCCAGTTGTAATCTAAGTTGTAGATATGGCTTTTTATATAAACAATATCCATAGGTAATGCGGGAGTTCCCGTATTACGAGTGTCATTGTCCGTATAGTTAAAGCTTAATTCGTGACCATTACGTTGATAGCTATAACCTACAATAAGTCCTCGACGATCATATTCTGTAGGTATAACTTTTTTACCTTCACGCTCTTTATATCGATAGTCATTGCCTTCCTCTTTACTGACACCAACATGAAGCTTATGATTTTCATTCGCTAGTGAAGTAAAGCCGGAAACAAAATAACCTTTATCAACAGAGCTAAAACCTGATGAAACGGCTCCATCAGACTCAATTTCACCTTTACCTTCAGCAAAACTTCCTTTCTTGGTTTTGACTTTCATTGTGCCACCAATAGTATCAATACCACTACTGACGGGTGCAATACCACGATAGACAGTTAAAGATTCAGTTAATACTGCAGGAACATGGCTTAAAGAGGTATCCATTGAGTTTGGACCAGCTTCTTTAATATTAGCACCATCAATTTCCACATTAACTCTATTTCCAAACATTCCACGATACTGAGGAACCCCTGTTAAAGGCCCATTACGGTTAACATTAGCACCTGGAACACGTTCTAATAAAGCAGCCGTGTCTTTAAATCCTGATGAGTCTGGCGCTAATGCAAAAGCCCCAGGACGAGTACCACTCCCTTCAACCACAATTGTGGTTAATTGTTCTGTTTCCGCATACCCAGATAATGGCAATGCCAGCGCAGTCGCTACTGCAATACTTAACTTCGTTTTCAAAATAACCCCCATAGTAAATAAGTACTTAATTATCAGCAAATATTACTCCATTAACGTTATTTTATTATGCTTCAATAAGTTGAAGTTATCTTATAGAGCTTGAATTAATTAAACTATGTCATATAACTCATAAAATACAAGTCATATCACACACCAATGTAATCTAAAAAATAGCCCCTATACCGAGCTAAATTCAATATGTTAAAATCTTCTAATGGAAATTACTCAACTTATCAGCCCCCCCATTTTAATTGCCTTTGTCATAGGACTTTTTAGCAGTTTGCACTGCGTTTCTATGTGTGGCTCTATTATTGGTACTTTATCATTCAGTCTAAAACCTGAAATTCGTAGCAACAAAACTAAAATGGCGACCTTTATTTTTAGTTATAATTTGGGGCGCATTTTCAGCTATATGCTGGCAGGTTTGATCATCGGATTAATTGAATCGATTGTTACGATGCCGCTTGGTGCAGAACATGGACATCAAATATTAAAAATCATTTCTGCGCTAATTATTACTGGCGCCGGTTTTTATATCGCTGGTTGGTTCCCTAGTTTTGCTTATATAGAAAAAACCGGCTCGCGTTTTTGGAAAACCATAGAACCTTATGGCAGAAAGTTGATCCCTGTCGCAACATTAAATCAAGCCTTTTTATTTGGCATGGTCTGGGGCTGGATTCCTTGTGGCTTGGTTTATACTGCACTAGCCTTAGCTGCAACCTCAGGTGATATCATGACCAGCGCACTATCTATGCTGGCATTTGGCTTAGGTACTTTACCAGCGGTTATGGGGACGGGGCTAATTAGCTCATTTATCACTCGCGTCTCTAGCTTACACACGACTAAACAAGTCATTGGCATGCTATTAGTCTTAGTAGCGATTATTAGCGTATGAGTCATTTTAAGTCGATTATAAGTCACACGCCTTTATTCGATAATGTATTGCGTAGCGCACGCATGATTGCTGCTACCGACGTCACTATATTAATTAAAGGTGCGACCGGAACTGGCAAAGAAGTTCTCGCCCAAGCTATACAAAAAGATAGTCATCGTGCCGATAAGCCTTTTATTACCTTGAATTGCGCAGCACTGCCTGAATCCCTAATAGAATCAGAATTATTTGGCCATAGAAAAGGCGCTTTTACTGGAGCAATTGCCAATAAAGCGGGGCTTTTTCAGGCAGCTGACGGAGGAACTTTATTTCTTGATGAAGTTAACTCGTTACCTTTGCCCATTCAGGCTAAGTTATTACGTTTCTTAGAGAATGGTGAGTGTTTAGCTGTTGGAGATACGACGACTTATAAAGTTGATGTGCGCATTATTTCAGCAACTAATGCAGATTTACAGAAAAAAATTGCCGCTGGAGAATTTAGGGAGGATTTGTATTTCCGACTCAATGTCATTCCACTAGAAATCCCCTCACTCAAAGAAAGAGTTGAAGACATAGAACATCTCATTAAACATTTTCAAGATCACTTTTCTAAAACGCACAATAGAGTCGCGCCAAAATTTAGCAAGCAAGCCCTAAAAATTTTACAAAATCATTCATGGCCAGGCAACATTAGAGAGTTACGTAATTTATGCGAGCGTACATCAATTCTATTATCTGGACAGACCATTGACGCCGAAAATTTTCCACATGACTTTTTCGCTGTCAAGACTTCGTTAGCTCGAGATAATACAGATTTTTCTTTGCCTGAGGCTGGGATTAATTTGGATAAACTAGAAGCTGACCTTATCCATCAAGCACTAGAAAGAACTAATGGCAATAGAGCTAAATCAGCTCGATTACTAGGGTTATCACGAGA
>JACUUF010000335.1 GCA_014859465.1 Methyloprofundus sp. | reverse complement strand
CGAAATGTCGTAACTTCAATTATATTGAAAATCACAGATTTCACCCACTACCCGGAAAAGAAACATGCGTTACCCCAAAAAACAAAGTATGCCCAGCATCTGGTGCGCCCGTCGTTTCCACAAAATTTTGTAAAGAAATAATTTCTTGCCCTGCGTTCCGTGCCGCATTACCAATCAAATCTTCTAAGGCATGACCAAACTCATGCCATAACACGACAATACCGCCGTAATGATATTTCTCCGCTAAATTTTTACCCGCCTCTAAATACGCTTCGATAAAATTTTTTCCACCCGCTTGTGAAATATCAAACGCCTGACCAAAACAAACTTTTTCGTGCCACTGTAAAAAAACAGCTAACGCTAAAGGTTGGTGATTTCTTAAATCAACCACTAAATCTTCAGTAGAAAAATAATCCTCTAAACCCCATTTCGATAAGTCCGCATTAATAAAATCAGGATTTTCCGCTGCCATTTCCTCAAAGCGCTGCACACAAACTTCATATTCCGTTGAAGGTAAAATTTGCTTAATATCTAACAGGCGCTCTCTTTGCAAAGCATCGAACAAGCCTTCCATTAGCTTTGCGCCTAACGATGTCGTACCTGAGGCATAAAGTGATACCAGCAAATAAGGCTTTGCATCAGCATCTTCTTTCGGTAAAAAAGTACTTTTCAGTGATTGCGCTAATGATTTTTTATCCGCCAGCTCTAAACGGGCAATTAATTTAGAAAACCCATCCGAACTTGCACCATCGCGTAACAACTGTGCTAAGACCACTGCTAAATGACTTTTACCTGAACCATAACTCCCATATAAATTAAGTGCCCGTTGCTCTTGCGTCGCCGAAGGCAAAACCGCCTTACACACATGCTCAAACACCTGAATAGCGGCCTGCGTCGGGGTATAATTGCCGACTAAAGAATTATCAGAAACGCCCTGTTCCAAAACAATGGCCGCGCTGGTTTGTTCCGTATTAATTCGGAGCACATCATGTAAATTCATTATTTTTCCTTGTCGTGGCTAATCTGCGCGCGCAGGTCGCCAAAATTTGATTGCCAAACCATCGAGTGGCCGCGACTTAAAGTAGGCATTATTGATTTGTTGAAATTCATCACTTTCTGCAAAAGTCAGTACCAACTTCGTACTGCCATGCCACATAGCCACTGCCGACCAAAAAGCTTGTTTTTCAAGCAATGACCACTGGCATAGCCATTGTTCTGGTTGATGAATAATAATGCCAGCTTGATTGGCTGTGAGGATTTGATCTTGGAAGTGCTTTCGAGAAATCATCAGCTCAGTTACACTCCTCCCCAGACTGATTGGAATTGCATTACAATTAACTTTTTTCCTTTACGCCACTATGTCTAAATATGGATAACAAAACAATTCAAGCCTACAACCAAGATGCTAAAAATATTGCTAAGTTACATTCAACCTTAATCCCTGAACGAATCTATCAACTTATTCAGCAATTTTTTATAAAAGAAGGAGACTCTGTAGATATTGGATGTGGCATAGGGAGAGATACGCACTGGCTAAACCAACAAGGCTATCCTTGTATTGGTATTGATGCATCAATAGGAATGTTAAATGAGGCTATATCTTTATATCCATCAGAACATTTCTCAGAAGATTATTTACCCAGTCTTAAAACTCTAGGAACAAACTCTTTTCAAAATATTCTTTGCTCTGCCGTTTTAATGCACATACCACAAGCAAAACTAGAGTGCGCTTGTCAGCGTTTATTAGAACTATTAAAACCTAATGGGTGCTTAATTGTCTCTTTTAGAGCCACAAATGAACCCGATCAACGAGAAAATGAAAAATTGTACGATACGATTAATACAAAAGAATTTTTAAATTTCTTTGGGAGTAAGGGATGCAAAATATTGTTAAATGAATCTGAAACAGAAATAAAACGCGACTTAACTTGGCATAATATTGTTATTAAAAAGTAGCCGAACCTTGTGGCATCGGCTGCCATTTACTTTTAACTCCAAAATGCAGTGTCGAGCAATTATAAGCATCTTGCAGATAATTTCTACGTTTATCAGCTGTATTGCCTGTTTGCGCAATCAAGGTTTCTCTTAATGGGTGATGACTTGTAATAAGGTATTCATTTCGATTACTTAAACGCTCCAATAAGTCTACAGAGGGTAATTGGGCAAATTTACCACCCACGCCACGATTGCAGTCCGTACACGCCAAGACTAAATTAGCAACGCCATTGATAGGTTTTTCTGCGTCGCATTGACGTAAAATATGCGGGAAAAAATGATCCACATCTGCAAAATCAGCACTATTTTCTTTATCAATGGAAATTTCTCTAAAGCAGTAAAAACATTTTCCTTTTTGATAGCCATTTAAAGCAGGACTAGCTGGCGTTACCGCAACTCGCCGTAATTTATTATCGGCAAAAAACTCCCGCGATTCTTCTTTGTAATCAATCTGAATAAGGTGTTTGGGCAAGTTTAGCTCCCATGCTGTTTCAACCAAACGCCAGCGTGCTTCAGTTTCTTCGACCAAATTTTCATACTGAAACTGTTCGCCTAATTTATAAAAATCATCCGTTAAAACAATGCCGCCTTTTGTTTTTCTTTCATCAATAAAAAAGCGTGTTGGCACTTCTGATTGATGCACATTATGAAAAGCATCAATCACATTATTAAATCCCGATTTAACGGTTAACTCGATTAAGCCGCTATGTGTCAATTTTCCTGAATTGTAATCTCTACAGCCATTAAGAAATTTACTATTGCCTGATGTCCCTTGCTTATCGCAAATAACAAGGTGCTCAGAAATATGCTTAGCAAAAGGAGCAGCAAGCTTGTCTAGTGAAATAACTGTGCCGCCACTATCTTTTAAATCATATAGGGCTTTTGCCAAAGCAAACTTATAGGAAGCAACATTCCGCCCAAAAAGAATAATTGAACGCCAATAATTTTCTAAAGTTGGCTCTATTTCATAGAATTTAGTCATAAAATACTCCTTGGTATAGATAGTGCGATTGTTTACTACCCTACCGGACAGGCAGCTTATAGAAAATCTCTGGCACTCGATCACGCATATAAATCGCCAAAGCCGCACTATCTT
>JACUUF010000334.1 GCA_014859465.1 Methyloprofundus sp. | reverse complement strand
ACTGCTGCTTCAAATAGGAGGTTACATAATGTCTTTGCAACTAAACGAATTTAAGTTTGCGCAAGGTGTTGAGGCGAAAGAAGATATGGCCATGTATTTATCGGCTTTTTTAGAAGAAGGCGATATTAATGGTTTACTTGACGGTTTACGACTACTGGTTCAACAAAAAGGCATGACCGAAACAGCACAACTAAGCGTGCTAAACCGTCAACACCTGTATCGCGTGCTAAACGGAGAAACCAAGCCCAAATTTGAAACCCTAGATAAACTACTGCACGCACTTGGTTTTAAAATGGCGGTGGAAGTATTGTAAGCAATACTAGACCACTCAATAATTACAGGGAGCCTCCCGCCTCATTTTGGATCACCAGGCCTGCTGCTTGTCTCAATAACTAGCGCAAAACTATCAATAGAGTTAACATTAACGCCTATTATAAATCTGGACTATTCATGGCTCTTTCCATCCGCGATATGCCCATCCACGCGCACAAGTTCGTTCAAACCTATACCGGAGCTCACAAAGAGAACACTGAAGTGTGAAGTTTTCTGAATTTTTTTCGGCATTCCACGCCACCGTTTAGCAAGTTTGAAAAAGCCTATTAAAGTGAACGAAAATGCACCAAACGTATCGAATAATCCTGACCAAGCGTATTACTTACTTTATAAAGCAACATAACATGAAACTATTAATTTGGAGATTACTTTGATACTTAAAGATGCGATTCAAAAACTTGGCTATAAAAATTCTTTGGAGACCGCTAAAGATTTAGCAAATGAAATGGGGTTAGACTGGGATGGTTGCGTATCCTTTATTTTTAAAATAATTGCTACCGATCCTGAACGGATTCCGGGAAAGATTGGCTCAAAGGCTGATAATGAAGTTTCAGTTATTCGTAAGTGGCTGAAAAGATACCAGTCAGGAATGACTAGCCGTGCGAGTCGAAGGACATCAAACCCTCCCGGTACAGTTGCTGATCCAATTATTGAAGTAATAGTCGGTGCCAGGCTAACCAACCTTGACACCAAAGATCTTGAAAAAATCACTTATGCTCATAGGCTTGGTATGTCGGCAGAAAATATTCTCGGGTTGATGCTTGAGGAGTATTTGGCTGAAAACCTTAAAGAGCTCGGCTGGCATTGTGCTTGGGGGGAGACGGTTAAGTCGGTTGATTTTGTAAAAGAAGACGGAAGCTTGTTACAAATTAAAAACAGAAGTAATTCTGAGAACAGTTCAAGTAGCTCAGTGAGAAACGGTACCAAAATTGAGAAGTGGTATCGAATAAAGGCAGACCGTATCGAATATATGTGGGATGCTCTAAACAAAATATGCGGAACAAGCAATTTGAGTGAGAAAGCTTTTGTGAAATTTGTTAATAAAACACTTAAGCGCAATCCACAATGCCTGGCTGTAGAAAAAGATAACCCGTGGGAACAACAATGAACAGAACTATCACCCAAAACCAAGTTCTTGTTGCTTGTAGGAGGCCTTTTGCTTTTTAGCTTCCTGCTGGAACTGATACATCCATTCCACGTGCGATGTATTTTTGTATCTTGAATAGCAAAAATTAGAAATACTTGTAATATTATTTCCTGAGATCAGTTGTTTGATTAGGGTGCCTACGGCGAAACCAAGACTGAGCGGAACAGCATTCCCTACCTGTTTATATTGCTGTATTAACGGGCCAGCAAGAATCCATTCGTCAGGAAACTCTTGTATACGCTTGTACTCTTCTATTGAAAGAGGTCTATTCTCTTCTGGGTGTGCAAGATCGGTTGCTGGCATTGCTGGGTGTGTTACCAATGTCGGAGCTGGCTTGTTCCAATCTAATCGCCTTAAGAATCCTGTTTTTCCTCCACCTGCATAATAAGATTTCCCCAGTGCTTCTCTCTGAAGTTCATCAGGTAGACTTTTCCAGTTTTGCCCAGACTTTAAAAGTCTATAGTACTTTAATCGCTTTTCTGGAAAAGTAAGGTGGTGATGGTTTTTAATATTTTGAATGTAAGACTTTAACGTTTTCCACTTGGGAAGACCAAACTCTCCTGATTCAGAATGAGTGGGTGTTAGATAGGGCGGAGTTATACCATCTCTAGAACAGATTATAATTACTCTTTCTCTTATTTGAGGTGTACCAAAGTTTGCAGCGTTATATAAATTAAATGAATAACCATATCCAGACTGTTCAAGCCTTGTGATAATAAAGTTTAACGCTCCTCCTTTTAGCTCGTCCTCTAACAAGTCTGGGTAGCCTTGACCCCTTAGCTCATGTGGTCTATGCTCCATTGGGCAGGAAAGAAGTCCGCGAACATTCTCAATGACTAGATATTTTGGGTTAAGTTCAAGAGCCAAATCAATATATTTAAGGAAAACATTTCCTCGTTCATCATTAAAACCTTGTCGCTTTCCTGCTGTACTAAAAGCCTGGCAAGGCGGACCTCCAACAATTAAATCAATGTCATCCTGTTCTGTTAGGTCTGCTGCATTTAAAACGTCTTTTGCTGTGTAATGGTTGATGTCACCAAGTAAGGCTATATCGGGACGATTTAACGCGATTGTTTGTCTGCAATATTTATCAACTTCGCATGCAAGCCTTACATGGAATCCAGCTTTTTCAATACCAAGATCTAAACCCATAGCACCAGAAAAAAAACTAAGGGCAATGGGCTTTTTAACATTACTGGTAGAAATATTATAAACAGGATGGTTTTCCGCAACCTTGAGACCTGTTCTAAGGCCATATTCTAGAATGCTTTCTTGATTAATGAGCCAGCTATTACCAATTTTTCTCGATTGTATATCGTTTTGGCGGCACAATGTTCTAACACGTTGTTCACTAATATTTAGTTGACGGGCGGCATCTTTGATACTGACTTCGGTACTCATCACAGGTTTCCTATTCGAAACTATTTATAAGTACCATTCTATGATTAAAATAAATGGTGTCAAGCAAGAAAGGAGTTAAAAATGCAAACTGTACATTTAAAAGCCGGTGTCAAAATGCCTAAATCTGTTATGAGGGCAATTAATCAGCACACTGAGAATGATCGTCCTATTGGTGTATTTGATAATGTATCCTACAACCAAGAGCAAGCGATGATTTTTCAAGGCTTGGCGGAAATGAAAAAGGGC
>JACUUF010000065.1 GCA_014859465.1 Methyloprofundus sp. | reverse complement strand
GTCTAAAGCGGGACATTAATACAGGTTGTAGGGCGCGGCTTTAGCCCGCCTTTAAATACGCTTTAGCAATGGCGGGCTAAAGCCGCGCCCTACAGTTTTCAGAAAAGGTCGGACTAAGCAAGTTCTTGAACCCTTGAAATTAGCGGGTTTCTTGGCTTAGACGGGAAGTCAAGAACCACACTCAATCGTCAGGAGAGCCAAGACATGTTAGGCTATAACGATATAGAATTAAAACAAACCCAGTTTTATCAGGATGTTTTTAGCGAAGGACACCAAGAAGGCGAACTTAAAGGTAAAATCAAAGGTAAAATTGAAGGCAAGCTTGAAGGCAAGCTTGAAGGAGAAAGTGTCATTATCTTAAGGATACTCAAGCGCAAACTTGGCCCGCTAAGCGAAAAAACACGCTTTGCCATTCAAGCACTAAACGATAGACAGCTCGAAGCACTAAGTGACCATTTACTGGATTTTAGCTCAAAAAATGACCTGAATAACTGGCTAAAACAAAACCAATAAGTGCAAACACACGTAGGTGCGAATTTATTAGTACCGACATATCTCTTAAATAAACAGATTAGCCAGCTAAACCCTTGCTAAGCACAAAAAAACTAACACTATGCCGATCATAGAAGTCAATCACCTCACCAAAGAATATCAACTAGGCCATATCAGCAGCCTAAAAGACAGCGCCTTAAACACCCTAAGGCGCATGACTTTTCAACCCACCCAAGAAAGAGAACAATTCAAAGCCCTAGATGATGTCAATTTTCATATTAACGAAGGCGAGGTCGTGGGTATTATCGGCCATAATGGCGCAGGCAAAAGCACCTTACTTAAGCACCTAGCCAATATCAGCAAACCGACCAAAGGCGAAGTGATTGTGCGCGGCAGTGTAGCGCCCTTAATTGAAGTCGGTGCTGGCGTTAATCCTGAATTAACGGGGCGGGAAAATATCTTTTTAAATGGGGCAATTCTCGGTATTCCGAAAAAAATCATTAAAAGCAAACTCGATGAGATTATCGAGTTTTCAGAGCTAGAACAGTTTATTGATACACCCGTTAAGCGTTATAGTTCAGGCATGACGGTAAAACTGGGGTTTTCTATTGCCACCAGCATGGATGCGGATATTTTAATTATTGATGAGGTGCTGGCAGTTGGGGATATTGCATTTCAAAGGAAATGTTTTGATCGCATGGAAGACCTAATAAAGCGTCAAAAAAAGACTGTACTATTAGTTAGTCATAATATTCGTCAAGTGACTCGGCTTAGCTCGAGAGCAATCCTACTGAGCCATGGAAAAATCTTGAATGATGGTGACGCGGAAGATGTTTGTAATCAATTCTACGCCATAAATAATAAGGTCATTCAAGATCAAGCCAAGGCAAAATCTAAAAAACAGAAAAAGATAGAAACAAATGAAAATTTTGAGCTTTTGTCCATATCAGTAGTTAACGATAATGGAAAGCCTATTGATACAATAGAATCACGAGCACCACTTAAAATTAAGGCCCGTTTTTTATTAAAAAAAGAATTTAAAAAACCAGAAATTATTATTGGCACTCATACGGTTGATTTTGTTTACCTAACAGCTAGTTCAACTGCAACCTTTCCTGACCGCCCAAACTTCAGCGCAGGCATTCATGAAGTAGAATATTTAGTTGATTCTTTTCCACTAATTTGTGGAGCTTATGCAATAAGGTTTTCCATGTTTGATGAAAGTCGCAATTCTCTTTTCTCTGGCGACTCCCTTGCTACCTTTACTGTCACTGAATCGCATGGTATCCGAAATCAAAATGAATGGCTAACGCTTAACCTTCCAACAACATGGAAAATTGATGATCAAATATTTTCTGCTAAGCTTTTCAGCTTAGCTTGATAATTAGTTGAAGAAATCCTCATGAATAAATCATTATCACCATTAGAAAAGCAACTTGAAAAAACTAATAATGAATTACTTAAAAAGGAAAAGCAGCTCGAAGACATTCAGAACAGCCTATCTTTTAAAATAGGTCGTGCTATCACTCTACCAGCCAGATGGATACATGACCTTCCTAAAAATATAGTTTTATTAAAATATAAGTTAGAGCTTATCTTTAATAAAAACAAAAGAGAATTAAAAGATAAAGGCATTATTTTTATTGATCAGAAAAAAATTATTAAAGATTCAAAAAATTTAAAGCCACTCCCCCTTTTAGACTTAGAAAAAAAGCCAAAATTAATTATTTCCCTGACATCATTTCCTGAACGAATACCTGATATTTTCTTTAATCTATATTCACTAATAAATCAGACTAAACAACCAGATATGCTGATTCTTTGGTTAGCAGAAGAACAGTTCCCTAATAAGGAAAAAGATTTACCGAAAAGAGTCTTGAATTTAAAAAAATACGGCTTAACAATTAGGTGGTGCAAAGACATAAAGTCATACAAGAAACTTATATTTGCACTAAAAGAATTTCCAGATGATATTATTGTTACAGCTGATGATGATTTATTTTACAATGAAAACTGGTTAGAAATATTACACAAATCTTACCTAAATGAGCCTCAATATATACACTGTCATCGAGCTCATGAAATTACATTTAATAAAAACAAAGAGCTGGCCAGTTATAACGAATGGCCGAAATGTATATCAACCGATAATGCGTCATTTTTCAATTTTTGTACAACTGGCGGTGGTGTATTATACGCGCCTGACGCCCTATATAAAGATACTTTAAACGAAGAACTGTTTATGAAACTCTGTCCAACAGCTGATGATATATGGTTCTGGGCAATGGCTGTCTTAAATAATAAAAAAATTCGAGTAGTTGATAATAACATTACTGAATTGATTTATATAAATCCTGAGTTAGAATTTAAAATGACTAATGGACTTACACTTAATAAAATTAATCAATTTAACAATAACATGCAATTAAATAATACAATTAATTTTTATAAAGAAAATAGCATCATAAAAAGTTTATTTTAAATTAAAAAATTAAATTCTAACCATAATAAAAAATCATGCCGAAAGACCCTATTAATATCTTAATTATTTCACATAGTGGAGATTCAGGCGGAGCTGAGTCGTCACTTCTTGATCTATTAAGAAATATAAACCGTGATAAATTTAACCCCATCGTCATCATCCCGCACCCAGGGCCTATGGCAGATAAGTTAAAAGAAATCAATATTTTATTTTATTGTCGTTTTATAGATCACTGGATTCCTTTAGCTAAAGCTTTTGGCGTCAAACATTCTGTTAATTTTTTAAAAAGCCTTAGAGGAAGGATTTGGAGCATATCTCACCTAATCGAAAATCATAACATTGATATTATTTATACGAACACAATATTACCTCTTGATGGAGCATTAGCGGCAAAAAAACATGGCATACCGCACATTTGGCATATTCGTGAATACCCTATTGGGAATAAAGATATTAAACGCTATTTTCCCTGGCCTCATATCATTGTTAATTACTTGTCCAGCCACATTATTACTAACTCAAAAAACCTAAAATTAAAAATAAAATCAAAACTAATAAGTCGACCTATTAGTGTTATTTATAATGGAGTTACTAAAAACGATAATAATCAACCTTTTTTTGAAAAACAAATTCCTTTAGATAAAAAAATTATCACTACTGTTTGCGCTATAACGCCAAGAAAAGATTTGAAAACATTTTTACTGGCCGCAAAAATACTAACAACCATACGAAAAGATATTAGTTTTTTAATTGTTGGTACAGGCGAGCCAAGTTATATACAAGAATTAAAATTTTTAATAGAAAGCTATAATATTGCTCCATTTATTAATTTTATGGGGCAACGCAAGGATGCTATTGATATCATGAAAAAATCTAATGTCGTGACTTTAACATCAACCCAAGAAGCATTTGGAAGAGTAATTATTGAAGCAATGTCTGTTGGAACTCCAGTAATATCAACAAGTAGTGGCGGTCCATCAGAAATAATTGAAAATGAGGTTGATGGATTTTTAATTCCTATAGGTGATGCTAAAGCTCTTGCCTCTATTATTAATAAAATATTGGATAATCCTGAAATTTCTAAAAAAATAAGTGACAATGGAATAAAAAAATCCTCAAAAATTTTTAATATAGAAAACTATGTTAAATCCATAGAAAGCATAATTACTACAACTTATTCATCATCCAAAAATTAATATTTTATAACTTTCTATCCTCACTAAATAATTTAGGTAATATAATAAATGGCTAGAGTTAGTATTTGTATCCCCACCTATAACGGCTCTCAATATCTTGAAGCCTGTCTTGATAGCGTATTAACTCAGACATACGAAGATATTGAGATACTTATCATTGATGATAGATCTACGGATAATACTATCGATATAGTAAAGCACTATGCTGCTCTTGATCAACGCATTCGACTCATTGAAAACGAACATAATCTGGGGTTAGTTAATAATTGGCTAAAGTGCATTGAACACGCTACAGGCCTGTGGATTAAGTTTTTATTTCAGGATGATTTAATGACAGCGAATTGCATATCGCGCCTAGTTGCAAGCGGTGAAGAAAATGATTGCCCTATTGTTTTTTGTCAGCGTGAATTGATTGTCGAGGCTCATAGCAATAGTGATGTATTGGAGTTTTTGCGTGGCTTGCCTTCATGGGAAAGTGCCTTTGCTAATCTCACTCTGCTTACACCCGAAAAAGTCTGTGCAACGGCTATTGATTACCCTGCCCTTAATATTTTAGGCGAACCGACTTCGGTGCTATTGCGCAGAGACTGTTTTGATCGCTTCGGCTCTTTCAATCCATCCCTCAAGCAACGCTGTGATTATGAGTACTGGATACGCGTTGGCAGCCATACGGGAATTGCTCTAGTAGCAGAAAAGTTAGCTTCTTTTCGACTACATTCGGACTCTACCACATCAAAAAATCATGCTAACAAACAATATATTACCGAGTTAGGTGATTACCTATTACTATTGCATGAGTATGCTTATGCAGACGCTTTTTCTGCCTTACGTTTACTAGCATGCAAACAAACACCTGCCATTGACTTTATAGGCAAGCTAGAGCAATACGCGGATTGGGTTTGTAAGGATCTGCACGCAAAAGAGCGTGCTGGACTGCTCAACTCACAAGAAATTTTAAGCGAAATTACAACTTCTTTATCGGCTTATCCCCGTTTGACTAAGCTTATTCGTACAAAAAACCGACTTCTTCCCATCACCTTGTGGATTAACCGACACTTATTATGGCGCTTCCAATGAACTCACCTCAACCGATTGTAGATATCATCCTTTTAAATTGGAATGGTCTTGAAGATAGCATGGATTGCCTTGACTCTCTTTCTCAATCTGATTATAAAAACTCGAGAATCATTGTTGTTGATAATGGCTCAACGGATGATTCAGTGCAATCGATTAGAATGGCTTATCCTGATATTACTCTTATTGAGACAGGTCAAAACTTGGGATATGCAGAGGGTAATAACGTCGGTATTCGTTACGCTCTTGAATCAAATACTGATTATATACTTCTATTAAATAATGATACTTGGGTCGATAAAAACTTCTTGGATTATTTAGTATCGGAAGCGGAAAAAACCAATAATGCTTTTGTCTATGGGCCTGCTATTTTTTATGCAGAGCCAAAGGATACACTTTGGTTTGCTGGTGCAAAATGGAATACCGATAAGTTAAGCTTTGATTTTCCTTTGCAGAATAGTCCTAAAGAGGGCTTGTCCAACCTTCCTTTTGAATCTGATTATATCTGCGGTGCCGCTTTATTTTTTCATCGCTCAATAGCTGAAAAAATAGGCTTACTTGATGCTAAGTTTTTTTTAGTTTGGGAGGAATCGGATTGGTGTTTTCGGGCCAAAAGAGCAGGGTATAAAAGTTTAATTGTTCCTGACTCTCAAATATGGCATAAAATTGGCGTCTCATTTGGTTCAGAGTCTTCTCCTTTGCGTTTATTTTTTAGTGCCCGTAATCGGCTTTTATGGATTGAGAAAAATTTATCTTTTGTACTCGCCACAAAAACCGCATTTCAAACTCTACGAGCTATTTTACCTCGTTATGGAATATCGAAAGAAAAAAGCATTGCTTTACCAAAACGTTTCATCTGGGCTTTATCTACTTATTTCAATTCATGGAAAGATATGATGCACAATAAATCCAGACAAGCTAGATTGCTAGGCGTATTTTGTTATCTCTTTAGAGTTTTTGGCGATGCGCCGTCAATATTAAGAAAGTAATAATTAACACACATGACTTCATTTACCCTATCAGAACTACTCAATCCAGTCGATTCTTCTGACAAACTACAACTTAGTGATGCTAAACGATCAATACACTATTTTGACGCCTGCGAACTATTAGTTGATGATTTTAAAAAGATAAAATCTGTTTTTATCCGAGTACACGAAGACCATAATGTTACCTTAATTTTTGATAAGGCCTATAATTTTGAGCTAACGATATCAGGGGGTTATTTAGGTCGACCTATTGAAACGTCCCAGCCTTATATATGGATTCCTAAGTTAGCAATAGAAAGACAAATAAACCCGAATAAACAAATCTTATTTGAACAGCCAACACCCTTTTCGGGATTTTCTTGGGAAGGCAATAAGGCATCATTTTCCCTGCAAGCACCGACGCAGAGAAAGCTTGATTTAATTATCTGGAGTTTTCCATCGGATTTTCCCATTGAAGAACTTTTATCAAGTACATCAATAGAAACGCAAGGCTATTTTCTCTGGGGATCGCATGGTTGCATTAATAATCCAGCAGATTTATACCGTCACCTGATTCATGGCGCTATCTATGATCTTCGTTATTCCTGGCCGAATAACAAAAAATGCTTTTCTGAAAATGAAGCGCATGCATTGTATACCGTCTTTTCCGGATTAGAAAAAGCCACTGAAAAATCGATTTATCGTTGTTTACAATTACAAATTGTCTTATCTGTCGTTCAACGACAAGCTGACGACGGAGGCTGGTATCATGGCATGTGGACTGATAGCTCAGAATGCCATTATCGTTTACATACCAGTGCTCTGCATTTATTGATGGATGAATATCAGCGAGAGCCTTGCCTAGAAATTGAAAATGCGCTAAAAAAAGGTGTTGAGTTTTCCTCTAAAACTACCGACACACTGGACTGTGGTGCTTGGTTTTTACATGACTCGTTAGAGTTAAGTGAAGAGGCCATGAATAAAGGTCCCTTTAACTGGATTACTAATAAAACATTAGGCAAAAGTGTTTCCAATATGTTGGTGTTAAATACACACCTCGATACCAGTATTGCCATTAACCGTTATCAAAAAATTACCGGTGATACCCAATACGCGGGGTTAATTGAGTCCGCATTACAATCTACACGCACCGTATTAGATTTTAAACCTGCAGAATGGCTTTATAAGCGTTTATTCTGGGCGATTGGCTTAACTATGCTACCTACTGATAAAGCAAGTCAATTACCCGCTCATGTTCGTGCTATCAAACGCATCGCGTGGCAATTTTTGATTAAAAAACTGCCTGATATTAAAGCGCGTTTTCCTCGCCTGGTTATGCCTAATGGCTATATAGACAGGGAACTGTCTTTACGCACTTGGGCGATTGATTACCAGACTATTAATTTGATGGATCTAGCTCGACATGCTTATGCCTTTCCTGGCGCTTTTGACGAAAAGATTCTGGATAAAGCACTTGAGTTTACTCAGACCAGCGGACTTATTAAACGTTATCGTGAGCTAACTCCAGGTAAACGTTATTCCATTGGATTCTGGGCTGAGGCTTTATATTACCGTTGCCTAACTAAACCAGATTTAAAATATCGGGCGTGGTTAGCTGAAGCGATGCAAGAATGCCATGATTTGAACTTTGGACTACCGCCTTCCTTACTTGGCACTAATGGCGAAGCACTCACTAACTTAAAGTCTATTACTAGCCCTTTAATCAATAATCCAGAAGTATTAATAGCTAATTTATCCTACGATCAACATATTGAGTTTTTGCTCCTTAATACCTCAAACCTTGGCGTGACGATTGATTGGCTTCAAGTACCATTAAGCCATATGGATTGGCGGCATATCGGCACACAGCTTATTCAAGAAAAAGTTTTAACAATCCCCGCTAAATCATGGATAATTGGATCAACCGTTAGTCATTAAATATTTTTATAATTCTTTGAGCCATTATGCATATAGGTATTATTAGTTCAGAATACCCACCCGATATTGGTGGCGTTGAAACATATGCTGCTGAGTTTGCGAAGGCACTGCTTATTTTAGGGCATCAAGTCAGTGTTTTTGTACATAAAAATCACCCTATTGACACGCAACTCAATTCAGGTATTAAAATTTATTCCGTTTTAGAGTTTACACGCCAACTTGATCGTCACTATTTAATGGGCGTTGAGGTTGATGCCTGGCATGTTATGAATGCAGCCCATAGCTGGTTAACCCTAGAAACAGATAAGCCGGTAGTGGTTTCTATTCATGGCAATGATTTTCTTAATCCGTACCCATTGAGTGCGAAACTGACATTATCAAACTATGCTGCTTTGTGGCGTATTGCTAAATATACAATACCATTTGAACAATGGCTGGGGCGTAAGTTAACCAAGACGATGCTACATAAAGCACTGCCTAAAGCTCACGTTATTTTGTCTAATAGTGCTTATACGGAAACCGTGTTTTTACAGGAATTCCCAGAATGCAAAGGTAAAACTCTGGTTGCTCAAGTCGGTGTTGGCGAGTCTTTTTTATCACCTCCTCTGGTTAATAAAAACAACAAAGTTATTCAATTATTGACGGTATCGCGCCTATCTGAACCTAGAAAAAATGTTGACCGTGTATTGCACGCTTTAGCAACACTGGCAAGTGAATTTGAATTTCATTACTCCGTTATTGGCGATGGTTTTTATAAGCCAGAACTTGAAACGCTGACTAAACAGTTAGGTTTATCGGATCGGGTTACTTTTTCAGGTCGCCTTACTATGGAGCAAGTTATCAAGAAAATGGCACAGGCCGATTTATTCATTTTACCCTCTTCTACTTTAGCTGATAGCCATGAGGGTTTTGGGATTGTTTATCTAGAGGCAGCTGCTTGTGGTACCCCAAGTTTAGCGACTCATCAGGCGGGTGCCATTGAGGCCGTAGAAAAGGGACAAAGTGGTTTTTTTGTTAACGACCCTAGTATAGAGAACATACAGCACGCTCTAAAAACTTTCCTGGCACATGAAATAGCCTTTGATCAACAAGCTTGTCGAGATTTTGCCTCTCGTTTTACTTGGCAAAAAGTCGTTGCACATGCCCTACCTTTTTATTCAAGTCATATGTCTAATGAAAAATAAACCGTTAATTTCCATCATCATGCCTTGCTATAATGCAGAAGCATATATAAAAAAGACGGTTGCTAATGTTTTTGGACAAAGCTATCCGAATATTGAACTTATTATCGTGGATGATGGATCTACCGATAAATGCCCAGAAATTTTATCTGAATTAGATCAAAAATACCCAGCATTAACTGTCTTTTATCAAACAAATAATGGCCCTTACCCTGCAAGGAATCTAGCTTTACAACATACGCAAGGTGAATTAATTGCTTTTCTCGATGCTGACGACTATTGGGCTGTTGATTGCTTAGAAAAGCTATACAATCAACTAGTACAATCGAATGCAGATTTAAGCTATTGCGGCTGGCAGAATATTGTAGAAAATGGCGTCAATAGTGCCCCTTATATTCCACCCGCCTATGAAAAAGAGGATATTTTCGTCTGCTTTTTACAAGGTTGCCCTTGGCCTATTCATGCCGCCTTAACGCGCAAAGAAATCATTGATAAGCTTAATGGCTTTTCTACCCATTGCTTTAGCTCCATGGACTACGACTTTTGGATTCGTCTTTCTGCTATCACGCAAAATATTGTGTTAGTCCCTGAGGTTTTGGCTTTTTATCGCTGGCATAATCATGGACAAATTTCATCGGTCAAATGGACGCAGGTACTAAATGCTAGAACTGTCAGAAAAAATTTCATCCAAAAAAACCCTTCTCTAGTAGCTCATATTTCTAAACAAGAGCTTAGACAGTTACTAAATAGCCAGCTATCAACGCAAGCTTATGTGGCTTTTTGGAAGCGCGATTTAGATTCAGCACAACATCTTTTTCGAGCCATGCTTCGTTTAGGTTATTGGCAAATACAGGACTTAAAATATATCGTTTTAAGCTTACTCCCAGCTAACATGTTTAAAAAAATCATTCTACTTTTTGAATAAATAACACGAATTTTTTATGAATAGATTTATCATTCTGATGTATCACATGATTAACGAGCCAGAGACAGCTGAAGAAATAAAGTATGCTTGCCCGCCAGAGACATTTGACCATCATATGCTGCAACTGAAGCTCAATGGTTTTAATCCAGTTTCATTAGAACAAATTGAGCAGCATCTATTATTTAACAAGGACCTTCCTGAAAAAGCGGTCGCCATTACTTTAGATGATGGTTTTGAAGACAACTATACGCATGCCTTCTCTATTCTGGCTAAACATAAAATCCCAGCCACTATTTTTTTAGCTAGCGGTTGTATAGAGTCAACTAATCTTTGGATGACTCAACGCGGTTTTCCAAAAAGAAAAATGTTAAGCTGGCAACAGATACGAGAAATGGATCAGCATAATATTTCTTTTGGTGCCCACACGGTTAATCATGTTAAATTGCCTGAACTTGAAACTAAATCAGCAGCCCATGAAATATCTGCTTCAAAAAAAGAGATTGAAGACAATTTAGGCAAGATATGTAAACATTTCGCCTACCCTTACGGTCTGTTCAATAGCGAAAATCGTGATAGTGTAGCAGCCGCTGGGTTTAAACTCGCTTGCTCAACACGCTCAGGCTTTAATAATGCTCAACGTGACCCCTTTGTATTACACCGCATTGAGGTGTATGGCAATGACCCTTGGTGGAAGTTAAAACAAAAAATGACCTTTGGCATTAACGATGCGAGCTTGTTTTTTCCTATCAAGTATTATACGAGTCGTTTGTTTAGTCGCTTTAATCAATAGAATTTAAGAGTTTTCATTATGGATATCACTATCATCATTTGCAGCTATAATCGTAGCTCGAATTTACCAGACTGTTTTTCTTGCCTAGAAAAACAATTAATCACCGTGCCAATTCAGTGGGAAATTCTTCTAATCGACAATAACTCTTCCGATGACACAAAAATGGTTACTACTAATTTTAACCAAAATTCGGCTTTAGATATTCGTTATATTTTTGAACCTAAACAAGGATTATCCAACGCAAGAAATAGAGGTATAGCTGAAGCAATCGGAACTTATCTCATATTTATTGATGATGACATTCGCGTAACTGAAAATTGGTTACAGTCGATTTTTTCAACATTCAAGCAGTTTGACTGTGATGCTGTCGGCGGACGAATCCATATCGAAAGTCCCGCCAAACTGCCCAAGTGGATTACTACTGATATGTATGGCTTTCTTGGACACCAAGATTTTGGCAAGCATCTCCACAAAATGGATGGTATCGAAGAATCACCTTTTGGCGGTAATATGGCGATACACCAGCGCGTTATTGACTTAATTGGTAACTTCGATGTAGAAATGGGGCGTAAAGGAACTGGTCTAAAAAAAGAGGAGCTATTTAAAGGTGAAGAGACAGATTTTTTTATGCGCTTAGCTGCGGCTGGAGGAAATTTTTATTATCATCCTGATGCTCTTGTCTTCCACAAAATCTTACCCCACCAACTGAAAAAAGTTTTTTTTCTAACCTTACATAATAATTCGGGAATTCTAACGGCAAAAGCTGATACAAAAACATATAAAAAACAATTTATGGGAATTCCCCTGTTTATTTTCCCACAACTGATGCGTGCTATATTGTCTTATTTAAAAATAGTCATGACAAAAGGCCCTAATCACTCCATTAGACAGTTAATGAATGTATATTATTTTTGCGGCATGATCTACGCCTACCAAATAAAAGATAAAATGTAAAAAATAGCATACTTAAAAATATTATTTCATCATCTTACCTGTAATAAAAAAATATTCCTTATGACGGCTAATATAAAAATCTCCTCATCGCCCATCTTTATCGTCGGAGCTCCTAGGTCAGGCACAACCTTATTACAGTATATGCTGAGATCACATCCCAACATTTCTCTCCCAACGGGCGAGTCTCATTTTTTTATTCCCTTACTTCGTAACGCCGAGTCATTTGGCAATTTAAACGAGCCTAAAAATATACGAAAAGTATTAGAAGCAATGTATAAACAAAGTGCAGATTTTTTAGACACAGATATACATGGTATAAAATTCGACATAGAGCAATTAACAACGAAATTTAAACAAGAAGGCAGAAATACTATTACCTCTATCATTTCAGGGCTTTTTGAAAAAAATGCATTGGGCGAGGGGAAAAGCCGCTGGGGTGATAAAACTCCGTATTATGTTTTGCACATGAAAACGATTTTAGAAATGTACCCTGATGCTCAGTTTATCCATTTAATTCGCGATGGCAGAGACTGCGCCTTATCTATGTTTGCAAGAAAACATGATTTTGGCGTTTACAATACTTTTTTTGCCGCAAAATACTGGGAGATCTATGTAGAGCTTGGTCGACAAATGGGTTCAGAATTAGGCAGTAAAATCTATCATGAAATCCGCTACGAAGACTTACTTGACACCCCCCAAAAAACCATGCAAGGCGTATGCGAGTTTTTAAATGAACCCTACAGCGATAACCTAATAAATTTCAAGAAATCGGGAGAAGCGGGGAAAACGCCCCTTTTGCAAAAATCGTTACAAAAGACAAACCAAGAAAAATGGCGTACAAAAATGACAGGCAAACAAATCGCATTATTTGAAGGCGCTGTTGGCGATACGCTTCAAAAATGTGGCTACCCACTCACTACTAGTGCTAAACCTATATCATTGCCTATTAAAGCTTGGTGGAGAGTTCATAATTATATTTACTATAAATACCACTATAATTTTACAAAAAGAGAAAAAAATGAATAAATTATTTTTTATGTTTACCCTGTTGTTTCTTAGTCAATCTGCCGTTGCTGACTACGCCATCTCCGCTGCAGAAATCATGCAAATGCCTCCCTTCTGTAGAGGGCTTTCAATAGCTAATTTCCAAGATGATGCCAAGCCATTGAAACAAGATATCAAAGCTCCAGGCGAGCATACGCAACATTTTTGTCATGGCATAAAGGCTATTTTGAGGAAAGAGTATCATACAGCTACCACGGAATTTGATTATGTACAATCCCATTCTACAAGTCAGCATGTATTACTCCCAGCAACTAGTTTATTTAAAGCAGAAGCATTGGGGATGCAAAATAAAATAAGCGAAGCATTAGAGGAATACAATAAAGCTATTCAACTAAAGCCGAATTATGCTAGCGCTTATTTAAAATTTGCAAACTATTACATCAAGCTCAATCAAAAAAATGATGCCATTAAAACCATTAAGTTAGGATTGAACTATTCACCCAAGTCAAAATCACTACAAAGAAAATTACAGACGCTGGAAAAAAAATAGAGATTTTAAAAGGTTTTATAGGAATTGAGACAATATGCAACAAAAAATTACGATTGTCATTTGCACACACAACCGTTCAAATTTATTATTAAATGCCATTCACTCTATTAGTGATGCAAATAGCTTAACTGATCAAGATATCAGTATATTAGTTATTGCAAATGCGTGCTCAGATGACACATTAATCAAGCTAAAGGAACTGAAAGAACAAGGAGTTCGATTCCCTCTTTCCTTCGCAGTAGAGCCTACTCCCGGTAAATCATTCGCTCTTGCTCACGCAATTAATCTCATCGATGATGGCTTTATTTGCTTTATCGATGATGATCAACGTGTTGATAAAAATTATTTGCAAGCAATTCTGAATGCCATTCATAAACATCCAGAAATATCTTTTTTTTGTGGTCCAATTTTTCCAGACTGGATGGGGACAGAGCCAAGCTGGGTACACACTCAAGATGAGTATAAAATTTATCCAGAACCTGTGCCGTGTTTTGACTTAGGATCTAAACCTATAAAAATAACGCATGAAACCACTCTTCCAGCTGGTGGTACTCTTATTGTCAAAAAAGACGTATTTCAAAAAATTGGAACATTTTCCACTGATCTTGGCCCCAAAGGTCATAATCTAGTAGGCGGAGAAGATAGTGATTTTGTTTTACGCGCGCTCAATGCCGGTGAGACAATTTTATATATGCCAGATATTATTCAATATCATTATGTTGATCCTGAGCGCTTAAAGCTGTCATTTCTTATCTTAAATAGTTTTCAACGAACACGTTCATTTACTTTAATTAATAGTCCAGACCACTCTGCAATTCCCTTGTATATGTGGCGCAAGTTATTTAACTATATAGCTTCTCTTCTTATTTCGTTTAATAGAATTAAAATACGTTTTTACTTAATGCGTATTGCTTCAACAATAGGTGAAATATCTGGTCTAAGAGGTGGGAAATAAATAATATTCAACCTTGCATTTATACTACTTATTTAAGCTTTATCATCTATAAAATAAAACTTTCTTATACTTTTCTTTCTAACAATAATTAGTTAATATGCGCGATATTGTCGTTTTAATATTCCTCATAGTCTGTTTGTTTGCAGCCATGCGCGTCCCTTGGCACGGTGTTCTAGCGTTAGCTATTTTTAGCTATCTTAATCCTCATTCTTATGCGTGGGGTTTTGCTCAAACCCTTCCTGCTTTTATGATTCTTTTTTGTATTGTCGCGTTGAGAACTGTATTTACCAAAGACAAACAAAGCCTACCTAAAGACTGGCGTATTCCTTTATTTATTTGTCTGTATATCTATTTTATTTTCACCACTACCCAAGCAACAGTACCTTACTTAGCTTGGCCAAAACTTATAGATACGGCAAAAATATATATACCTTATATGTTTACCGTCATTCTGATTAACACTAAGGAAAAACTTTACTATTTGATCATAACTATTGCCGCATCAATCGGTGTAATTGCATCTAAAGGGGGGATCTTTGCTGCTCTTCATGGCTTTAGCTACAGAGTGTATGGCCCTCGTGGCACTCAATTTTATGATAATAATCAATTTGCTCTGGCAGTGCTTATTAATATTCCTTTATTGATTCTTTGGTATACGCAAACAAGCAATAAAAAAATAAAAATGGGATTGATGGCTGCAATTCCTTTAAGTTTCATTACATCCCTCTCTTCTTGGTCGAGAGGCGCTTTATTGGCAATGGCTGTTTTATTATTGATTCTTCTATGGAATAGTAAACGGAAATTTTTAGTTTTTCCTCTTATGCTAGTTGGAGCTGTTGCTGCAACAAAAATGTTACCTGAGGAATGGTTTGGGAGAATGAACACTATAGAGACTCATAAGACAGATGCATCGGCCATGGGTAGAATTAGAACCTGGACCGATGGTTGGAATTTTACTTTAGATCACCCGCTTACTGGTTCTGGCTTTGAAGGCTGGCACTGGGTAACAGAGCGAGAATGGCATAGCGCCTATGTTGAAATGTTTGCTGAACATGGATTTATTGCTTTCGCCATGTGGTTATCACTTATTATTGGCACCTTATTCAGTTTAACTAAATTGGCGAAGCAAATGAAAGGCATTAAAGGCATGGAATGGGTAGAAAATTATTGTTTTCTGTTAAGGGCTTCATTAATAACTTATATGGTCGGTGGATTATTCCTGGGCTTATCCTATTGGGATTTACTTTATCACCTTATTTTTATTGCTGTTTTGATTAAGAAATTCGCCTTGGAAGAAATGGCTGAAAAATTAGGTAACAAGCATAATACCGGCTATCTAAATAGTACTGACCGTTTGAATAATAAAATACGCCAAAACAATTGATTTATTTATAATCGCCTTTATTTATAGACTCTAACAAGCCCTGCTGAATATTAGTAACTCGACAAGCGCGAAGCTGCACTTCTAGCCGCAATTACAGATAGGGGGTGGAGTAACCAAATCGCTCCCGCGTTACCTGCTTATGAATGGCGAAATTTAGCTTAGTTTAGTTTAATGGCCATTCACAGCCGCCTAGTATTAATGCCTTTATATACCCTGAATTCAAATAATAGCTATAAAATAATTAATCACTGCCAAACAAATCACGGGTATAAACTTTATCAACCACATCCCTAATCTCATCTGATAATCGATTGGCTACAATCACATCTGATATTTGTTTAAAGTCATTAAGATTATTAATGACTTTTGAATTAAAGAATTCTTTCTCTTCGAATACGGGTTCATAAATAACTACTTCTATTCCTTTGGCTTTGATGCGCTTCATAATACCTTGAATAGACGAGGCGCGAAAATTATCCGAGCCACTTTTCATAATAAGCCGATAAATACCCACTACTTTGGGGTTTCTCTTGATGATTGAATCCGCGATAAAGTCTTTACGGGTACTATTGGCATCGACAATGGCGCCAATTAAACTATTAGGTACTTCTTTATAATTAGCGCGCAGTTGTTTGGTGTCTTTGGGTAAACAGTATCCACCATAACCAAAGGAGGGGTTATTGTAGTGATTACCTATACGAGGATCGAGTCCGACACCTTGAATTATCTGTTTGGTATCCAGTCCATGGGTTTCTGCATAGCTATCGAGCTCATTAAAATAAGACACTCGCATCGCTAAATAGGTATTGGAAAACAATTTAACGGCTTCAGCTTCGGTTGATCCTGTGTAAAGTATATCTATTTCTTTTTTAAGTGCGCCTTCCAATAATAAGCTAGCGAATTTCTCTGCTCGCGCTGAACGCTCACCGATAATAATGCGTGATGGATAAAGATTGTCATATAACGCGCGACCTTCTCTTAAAAATTCGGGTGAAAAAATAATATTCTCACAGCCAAATTCTTTGCTAATTTGTGCTGTATAGCCGACAGGAACAGTTGATTTTATAATCATAACGGCATTCGGATTAATCGCTATGACATCTTTAATCACTGCTTCAACAGAGCTTGTGTTGAAGTAATTTGTTTCTGTATCGTAGTCGGTCGGCGTGGCAATAATAACAAAATCGGCATTTGCATAAGCTAGCGCTTTATCCAGTGTTGCGGTGAAATTAAGTACTTTATTTTTTAAAAAGTCCTCAATTTCTGTATCAACAATGGGGGATTTTTTTGCGTTCAGTAAATCGATTTTTTCTGGGATGATGTCCAATGCAACAACTTCATTATTTTGTGCTAGTAGCATGGCATTAGAAAGTCCTACATACCCCGTTCCAGCGATGGCTATTTTCATGTGTTTTTCCATTTTTATTTATATGCTTGTTTGTAGTAAATATTCAAAGCCCCTCTGCTTATCACCTTCTCCCTCAGGGACAAACCCGACAGGATCGGATTTGCATTTACCCGCAAGGTGTTGGGCAGGGATAACGCAGTATGATTAGGCTGATGAGCGGAAATAGATAAAACCTTTATTTTAACCTCCTCATCCAACCCTCCCCAGCAAGGGAGGACTTAAAAGCAAGCACCATTAAATATTTACTTCATGTTCAAATTACGCTGAGTAGTGATGCTCTGCTTACCATAACTTGTCGTGGCCAGAAGCCGCTCCTACAACCTCATCGTCATTAAGTTAAGGAATAAAATCAGGATAAATAAAAGCTTACATATAGGCTGAGTTAGATTATCTAGCGCTAGCAAAGCGCATCAATCGCGAACGATGCGCCTCCTTGCGTCGGCACACCCTATAAATTAGCGTATCTTATCGGGTTATACAGCGTACATTCAAGTTTGCTGGTTAATCCATTCTTGTAAATCAGCAGCATTTTCAAAGTCGAGCAACGCATCAGCCATGGATTCTAGGGTATCAAGCGAAAATTGTGGCAATATTTCAAGCGCCTGCTCTGTCTCGGGATGGATACCTAATTTACGTCTGAGTTGACGCGAAATAAGATTAATACATTCTTGCTGTCGACCTTGTTCAAGACCTTGTTCAAGACCTTGTTCAAGACCTTGTTCAAGCCCTTGAGTCAGTCCTTCTTGTCTTAAAATTTGCGCTAAACCCATAATAACCTCATCTTTTTCTATATAGCGTTTATTATATTCTGCCAATTCTTCTTCACTGAGTGCTGCATAAGCATCAATAAAGTCAGCATATTTTATTTGCATACGCGGGTTAGTCTCTAATATTGCTAAGCCTCGCTGCGCTGCAGCGTAAATCGATAACCGAGAAGTCGCGGCATAATGCATATTAGGTAGGTTTAAGCGAGCAACTATATTGTTACTCTCCATATAATCAGCGGCATTAAGCTTTTTTAAATAGCAAAATAGATATCTAAAATCTAAATAAATTTGCCGATCACTGCCTAGTTGCAAATGTGCCAAGCTTTCATTTCCTGAACCTAAAAAAATAACCACAGGAACAATCCGAGTTGTTTCCATCAGCTCAGAGAGGTCCAAACAATAATGAGCCAATCGATAAATAGAAAAACGCCGTATTAATGTTTCTTCTTCCAGTATAAAGAGTATGCCTTCTCGCTGTCCATCAGGCCATTCAATTAATAATGGCACATCTAACTTACGATACCGGTCTCCAAGTTTGGTTTTCAACTGTTCTTCTCTTATTGGAATAATCCGAGCATCTATCAAATCATGCTCGCCAATTTCTTCTTGGGCAAACAATTTCAGCGCTTGCTCGGGATATTCGAGTATTAAATTTTTGAAATTCTGATCATGATCCATCTATTTTTAACTCTTCTATCCAATCGTTTTTTTAATCCAAAAAGTTCAACTAAGCAAACTAAAGGTAAATATTCAGACATCCCAGTTTTTTATCTCCGCCCTTATTCTAGCCATAGCTATCTACACAAATCTTAAAGCCTTCTCCAGAGGAAGAAGGTTGGATGAGGAGAAATCAATTCACCCTCTGTTCAACAACGCTGTTTAAACGCCACACGC
>JACUUF010000333.1 GCA_014859465.1 Methyloprofundus sp. | reverse complement strand
TTGACCTAAAAGGCGAAGTCATTACCACGCCCTTTAGCTTTGCCGCCACCACCAGTACGCTTGCATGGGAAGGTTTAATTTAAGCTTTTGCATTTATGAGAGCAAATAACTGCCGCTTAAACGCAGATTAATATTTAGTTTAATGTGAAAAGAAAAATATGAAATTTATACCGCAAACCATACCAGAAATTATATTAATCGAACCACAAATACACGGTGATGAGCGTGGTTATTTTGTCGAAACCTTTCGGCAGGATAAATTCGAACAAGCCATAGGCTATAAAGTCAACTTTTGCCAAGATAACGAATCCAAGTCCACCAAAGGCGTGTTGCGCGGTTTGCATTTCCAATTGCCGCCGTTTGCACAATCTAAACTCGTTCGTGTTATTGATGGGGTGGTGTTAGACGTCGCTGTAGATATCCGCAGAGGCAGCCCAACGTATTTGCAACATGTCGCGGTAAGATTAGATTCACTCAATAAACAACAGCTATTTATTCCTCGTGGCTTTGCACATGGATTTGTTGTGCTAAGTGGAATAGCCACTTTCGCTTATAAAGTAGATAACTACTACTCTCCGGAATGTGATCGTGGTTTAGCTTTTAACGACCCATTACTCAGCATTGATTGGAGCTTACCGTTAAAACAATTGCAACTTTCTGCCAAAGATCAACAACAACCAGGCCTGGTGGATATTAAACAAGAATCCACGATGTTTGATTATGGAATCAATCTCTATGCTTAAGTCGATTCTCGTCACCGGCAAGAACGGTCAACTAGGCCAGAGTCTGCAAAAAGTAGTCATTCAAAATTCAGAATTAAGCATTCAACATGCGTTTATCTTCGTTGGCCGCGACCAACTCGACCTTGCCAGCCCACAAAGCATTACTGACTTCTTCAGAAGCCAACGATTTGATGCCATTATCAACTGCGCCGCCTACACAACAGTGGATAAAGCCGAATCCGAACCTGAGCTCGCCGATCAAATAAACCACCTAGCCGTTAAGCAACTAGCCGACATCGCCAAAGCACTAAACAGCTTTTTAATCCATATCAGCACCGATTATGTCTTTGACGGCACAAACCACAGGCCCTATGTAGAAACAGATAAAACTAATCCAATTAATACTTACGGACTAACCAAACTCAAAGGCGAACAAGCCATGCAAGCGTCCGGTTGTGCTGGTGCCATTATTAGAACTAGCTGGGTCTATTCCGAATTTGGTAACAACTTCGTTAAAACCATGCTGCGTCTTGCTAAAGAGCGCGACAACTTAAACGTCATCTACGACCAAATCGGCAGCCCAACCTACGCAACAGATTTAGCGCAAGTAGTGCTTGCAGTTTTGAATAATGAATTTTCAATGTTGAATGACGAGGATAATAGCGGCGAATATGAAGCTGTCAAAATTCAAAATTCAGAATTAAACATTTATCATTACGCCAATGAAGGCGTCTGCTCTTGGTACGATTTTGCCAAAGCCATTTTCGAAATCAGCAATATAAACTGTCAAGTCAACTCAATCGAAACACAAGATTACCCAACACCAGCAAAACGCCCGTTTTACAGCGTGATGAATAAAGCCAAAATCAAACAACAAGCAGGCCTGGTGATACCCTATTGGCGCGATTCGTTAAAACAATGCCTAATGCAACTGGAACAAAACTAACCCATGCTAAAACTGATCAAAGAACTATTTAGTCTTCTGACTCCCAGACAAAGAAGACGTTTTTACACTCTGCAAATTCTTGTCGTCTTTATGGCTATTTTAGAACTGGTCGGCATTGCCTCAATTGCGCCATTTATGGCAATTGTTTCAGACCCAAATGTAATAGAATCCAACTCGCTGTTAAACCAGCTCTATATTTTTACCGGCCTCACCAGTCATAGCGAGTTTCTATTTTTTGTCGGGCTTTTAGTGCTTGCAACGCTCACTATTGCTGCGTTAGTTTCCATGTTCACCATATGGCGATTATCGCTATTCGGTGCCAAAATAGGTACCGAGATAGCCGATAGACTTTATGCACATTACATGAAGCAGGACTGGCTTTTCCATGCCGGTGGCAGTAGTGCCCAGTTAACCAAACAAGTTTCCACTGAAGCAGTGAGAGTAACAGAGGGCGTTATTCAACCACTTATGCAAATGAATGCAAGAATCGTTTTAGCAATCATTGTTTCTGCAGCAATCGTGATCTATAACCCTTTGGTTGCCATTACAGGTCTACTGATTTTCGCTGTTGCTTACTTTCTACTTTTTAAACTGGTTAGAAAACGCCTACAAAAAAATGGCGCAAAAATATCGAGTGTAATGACTCAGCGATACCGCCTAATGAACGAAGGCTTTGGTGGAATAAAAGATGTCCTGCTTTTAGGACGTAAAGAGGACTTTCTCAATCGTTTTGAAAAATCAGGCGAAATATTTGCACAGGCAAGGGGAAGTAATATAGCGATTTCTCAAGTTCCACGATACCTTATGGAACTGATAGCATTTGGCAGCATAATCGGGTTGGTTCTTTTTTTACTAGCAAGCAAGTCACAAGACATCTCGATTGTATTGCCAATTCTTTCTGTATATGCACTTGCTGGTTTTAAACTATTACCTGCATTCCAACAAATATATTCAAGTCTTGCACAAGTAAAAGGCAATATAGCTTCGTTTGAATCAATACGCGAAGACCTTATTGCGAGCCAGAGTGAAATTTATATAAAAAACCCTGAATACAGCTCACTAAAAGAGCACTTACCTGTAAAAAAACAGATTACATTGCAAGGCATAATGTTTACCTACCCGGGTAAAACCAAGCCAGCACTACAAAACCTCACGCTCAATATCCTGGCCAATAGTATAGTCGGCATCGTCGGCCCATCCGGTTCGGGTAAATCAACCGCCATTGATATGCTACTCGGTTTAATCCAACCGCAAACCGGTGAACTAAAAATTGACGATATAGTGATTACTGACCAAAACCGCCGCGCCTGGCAAAACACGATTGGTTTTGTGCCACAAAGTATTTTTCTATCCGAAGGCACCATAGCTGAAAACGTGGCTTTTGGTATCCCAGAAAAAGATATTGACCTAGAACAAGTCAACAAAGCATTAAAACTCGCGCACCTTGACGAACTGGTGCAAAGCCTGGAGCAGGGCATCCACACCAAAGTCGGCGAACGCGGCG
>JACUUF010000332.1 GCA_014859465.1 Methyloprofundus sp. | reverse complement strand
TTCACGCCTGCAAAAACTGGCTCAGCCTTACCTGAAAAGGCCTGTAGGGCGTCCACCCGATGAGCTGCGAGAGTGGTGCCATGAGCTGACCTATCAGGCGGACAGTTGGAAGAAACCTCGCAGGGTGGTGTTGGTCGTTCAGGAAAAGCCCGATGACCTCTTCCCTCACGCCTTCTTTATCGTCACCAATCTGAAGGACTATGAATGCTCGGCCCAAAAGCTGCTGGAGCTGTACCGCAAAAGAGGCAAAGCCGAAGCTCACATGGGCGAGTTAAAATCCACGCTGGATCTTCACCTGCCTTCAACCAATCGAGGCGCTTCAACCGTTCAACAGGTCATGGCCCGCAATCAAGTCAACCTGCTGCTGAGTCTTTATGCCTATCAGCTGATGCACAGCCTGCGTTACCTGATGGAGCGGCAAACGGGTAAGGGCTGGAGCCTGATGCGTCTGAGGGAGCAACTACTGAAAGTGGCTGCCACCCTCAGCGTCCATGCTCGGCAGATCAAAGTTCACCTGAGTGCCGCTGCCGACAAATGGTGGCCGATCCTGCTGGAAGCCCTGTATCGACCGCAAACAGAATAGCCACCGTCAGAAGGCAGTCAGGCAAGTATCCACAAGGGGTTATCGGCAACAGCCGAGAAGCTCGCCTGCTTAAATACCAAAAAACAGGTTCAGGAAAGCTGAAAAGCGGCAAGAAATCAGATAAAAAGGCCGACAACTTCAACAAAAAGTGGCTGGCAAGACGTGGAAGTACTGGCAGTCGAGTCAAACAGATGTTCGGGGAGGCTGATTTACAGCCTCATGAATAATGCGGGATGAATAAGGCGGGATCAAATTTTGTGGGAGCTGGTCAGAGCTTCCCTAATGATTAAGGCAAGTTAGTATATTTTAATTAAGTGTAAATTCTTTATTATATCTCTGAGGACATAGAATGAAAAACATTCTGCTTGCCATTATGGGAGTAAGCCCCCAGGTGTTAACTGAAACACTATATGCTATTCATATGCAGGGAGGGGCGTTCCCTGACGAAGTTTATTTGATTACTTCAGCAAACGCCAAAGCCAAAGCGGTAGAGTGGTTATTTGAAAAAGGAAAAATAGAGCAATTAAAAGCCCATCATGGCCTACCTGACTTCAAGTTTTGCCTGAGTCATATCCTGCTTATGGAGCATGATGATGGTGAGGCCGTATTTGATGGGCGTGAGGAGGGTGACCAGCAAAGTATTGCAGACTCGATTACGCGTATTGTGGCCAAGTTCACAGAGGATGAGGATTGTCGAATTCATGCATCGATTGCAGGCGGCCGCAAGACTATGGCGTTTTATATGGGTTATGCTATGTCAATGTTTGGTCGCGAGCAAGATGTTCTTAGCCATGTTTTTGTTAGTAAAGATTTTGAGTTTTCTGATCGGTTCTTTTTTCCAACCTTAGACGATAATTATATCGCTAAAGGTGATATGCCTTTGAATACAAAAGATGCCAAAGTTACTCTTGCTGAAATCCCTTTTGTGCGCATGCGTAATATGGTTGACAAAGGGTTTATTAATCAGGTTAAGTGTAACTCTTTTAGCAAATCAATTGAGATGTTGAATTCTTATAAAAATAACAAAATAATTGTTGAGGTGGTGTCTAATAAAAAATGTCTGTTGGTGAATGGGGTTGAGATTAAACTTCCACCAAAAGAACTAGCATTTTATCTATGGTTATCTCAACTGCCTGAAAGAATGATAAATATTGATCGAGAATTCTGTGCTGACTCAATACATAGCGCATCTTACTTAAAAACCTATTCAATAATTGCTGGTGATAGCCGAGTGTTTGCTTCCTTTAATGTCGATAGAGAAATGGTTGAAGAAGGCTCTGAAGCGGATTTATCAAAGCTTCCTGATCTAAAACCATTTGAAAAAGATTGGCTGCAGCAAGCACGCTCTAAAATTAATAGTCAGCTTAAAAAGTGGCTAGATGCGCGTTTAGCTGATATTGTTGTAATTAAAAGTCAAGAGTATGACACACAGCTACACAAGGTTCGTTATTTCATTTCTGATTCCATAGCTGTTGAACACGACTTAAATATAAGTAGAAATGAAATTGTTGAATAGGTTGGCTGTGTTGATATTATTCCTAACTGTTGGTTTAAACATGCCGGATGTCTTTATTTTTAATACATTGATATAAATTCATTGCTGGGTGGCCTTATGCAGAAAGATAAATGCATTATTTGTACTGTCGGTACATCTATAGCGAATGGTTGCGATTTGCAGCACGAATATTTTAAACCAGGTTATGGATGGGAAGAAGATACTATAGAGTTTGAGCAGCAAATAAGTAAACGTGCTGCAGGGTTAAAGCAGGATGTGCGCGGAATTTCAGCCGAGATGAACTCGCTTGAACGCTTAAGTTTAACGCTATCGAGTAAGGTGGTTTTGTTAGCCACAGACAATGCTGCCAGTAAAGCTTGTGCCAACGAATTAAAAAAACTTATTGGGCAATATTTTAAGCTTGCCGATAAAAATATTGAAATTAAGCGTATTAAAGGCCTACAAGTGCACAATGTAAAAGCTCTAAAAGAGCAGGGCTTTCGTGAATTGGTCACAACGGTTTTGTCTTACTTAACTGATGATGACTTAAATTATCAATATGAGGTGATATTAAACCCAACAGGTGGCTACAAAGGGGTTATTCCGTTTTTAACTGTGCTTGGTATGCTGTATGGAAAATCGAGTGTGTATATTTTTGAGCATGCTGAGCAATTGATTAACCTGCCACCACTACCGTTTTCTTTTGATATTGAAATTTACAATCGTGTTGTGCCAGCGCTAAAACGAATTGATGAGCAAACAGCTATTAGCGAACAAGAATATTATGCCAGTATTATTAACTATACTGAGCAGGAAAAGCCCCTTTTTACTTCGTTTATAGAGCCTGTTGGCGACAATATGGTGACTATCTCATCCCTTGCTGAAGTTCTATTATCGATAGAGAACCGCAATGCTTCACCCTTTGTTAGCCAAAATCTTATAGAAGTGCTTCAAAGTGATAATACGTCGCCTGCGCTAGCTTTAAAGCGTCTAATAAAAAATAGTGTAAATCCACTATGGCGCAAACAGCATAGCGAAAAGTGGCACCAAACTGACTTAATCGTGATTAAGCAAAATGCCACTGCTGAGCGCTTAGCAGGTTTTATTAAGGACGA
>JACUUF010000331.1 GCA_014859465.1 Methyloprofundus sp. | reverse complement strand
TTTTTTTTTGGTCCGGACTCGCAGAATAACGGATTATAGTTATGACCCATAACCTTTGAGTAGCAAAAAAAACCGAGCGGTACAAATTTTCCAAAAAACTCTATTATGTTAGCATTCTCAGCAAAAATAATATTAGTAAATGCAGAGCCATGTGGACCTAAAATTATTTCAGCCTCCGAAAATGCTAACAATTGATTCTCAACACTCATGGTTTCTGGATATAAAACCTCAAAACCATAACCCCTCAGACAAGAGGTTAACTCTATCTCATTAGAAACCATACGAGAACCAAATTTATTACGTGACAAATAAAGACGCCTATTTTTCTTTCTATTTGGATGAAGACCAAGGCCATCAAAAACAGATTTTTTAAGCCAGCGATAACCTTCGTAATTTGGAACAGGATAACTAGGACAAAGCAACCTATCGACTAAACACTGCTCCGCATCCCACTCTATAATTTTCGAGTCGTCCCACCCCAAAGATCTTAATATTTTCAACTTCCAATCAGGTGGTTTTTTTTCTAACACAAGACTAATTTCATAAGCCTCATCACCCAATGCATCAACAAGAGTTTTTAGCTTCAACAAATGTTCCGGAACCCAGTGTCCATAGTGATTCCACTTCGAAAAAAGAAGGCAGCATTTACCGACATAGCGAGGCTTCTTCCCATTTTTTTTCCCTAGAAATTGATTCTTCACATCACCAATTAAGTTGCTTTTAAGCTGTGAACCGAAGCGATCATGCGCCAAACTAAAGAAAACACTATCAAAAAGGGGGCGGTGTTCCTTATAAATTACAGGATACCTACCTTTTAAGGTAACATCAGTAATTTCATACAGGTATTCCCTTGAGACAAGCGGTGCCTGTGAGGCAACTCTACAATAGAGAGGAATTCCCTCTGGAACAATTTTACCATTCCTCAGAAACTGATCATTAACCTCACCTTTTGATAGGGCGAAATCATTTTTTTCATATTTTTTTTTAGACTCAGAAAGTTCAAATGCCCAAACACCTTTAGCCCTTTCTTTATTGATCTTTAAATTTAAAAACGGGCTCAAAGCCTTAGACATTAAATATTTTAATTTATTTATCACATCCAACTCCAGAGAAAAATTCAAAGAAATAATCTATAACGAACTTTTGCTTGTCTCCTTCTAACGAGAAGTAGAGGGGCAATCGAATCAAGCGTTCACTTTCCGCTGTTGTGTAGCGGTCTTCTCCCTGAAAACGCGCAAACTTCTCACCGGCTACAGCTGTGTGCAGTGGCACATAGTGGAAAACAGCCATAATCTCTTTTGATTTAAGGTGTTCAAGCAAGGCGCTTCTCTCATCCAGATTTGCCACTTTGAGGTAGAACATGTGCGCATTGTGGGTGCACGCTTCGGGGAGATTCGGTAGTTCGATTTTACCTGCTTCTTGCAGGGGCTGCAGTGCAACGTAATACGCTTGCCAGCTTGCAAGTCGGTTAGTGTTGATTTCGTCAGCACGCTCCAATTGACCCCACAGGAACGCAGCCTGCAATTCGCTCGGCAGATAGCTGCTGCCGACATCAACCCATTGGTATTTATCGACCATTCCACGGAAGAACTGGCTGCGGTTGGTGCCTTTTTCGCGGATGATTTCAGCTCTTTCCTTGAACTGATCGTCGTTGATGATAAGCAGCCCGCCTTCCCCACCGCTGGTGTAGTTTTTGGTTTCGTGGAAGCTGAATGCACCCATATGACCGATGGTGCCCAGTGCCTGGCCTTTGTAAGTGCTCATCATGCCCTGTGCCGCATCCTCGATCACAAAGAGTTGATGTCGGTTGGCAATCTCCATTATAGCCTCCATTTCACATGCAACACCTGCGTAATGGACGGGAACAATAGCGCGTGTTTTGTTGGTGATGGCCGCTTCGATTAACTGCTCGTCGATATTCATGGTGTCGGGACGAATATCAACAAACACAATTTTTGCGCCCCGCAATACAAACGCATTGGCCGTGCTGACAAAAGTGTAGCTCGGCATGATCACTTCATCGCCCGGCTGAATCTCGATCAGCAAAGCTGCAAGCTCTAATGCCGCCGTGCAAGACGGGGTAAGCAGTGATTTTTTACAAGGCAGATTGTCTTCAAACCATTCCTGGCATTTTTGACCAAAAGGGCCATCGCCCGAAATCTTATTGCTTTGCATCGCCTGCAAAACATACTGCTGCTCATTACCCGTTAATGGCGGTTTGTTGAATGTAATCACACTTATTTAAACCTACTTCTAAAATTTATCTGTACCATCTTGCCATTCGCATCGGTTATTTCTTTTAACACTAATAACCCTTGCTGGCAAACAATGACTGGCACACCTTTTTCTATAAATATAACTTTCCCAATGTGTCTTTCTCGGTGTTCAACAACAACATCATTCAGCACATCAACCTCTTTAAAAAAAATCACTTTATCATTCAATCTGGCTTTTGCGCCATCATACGGATAGCCCACCGCATCAACAAACCGCTTAATCTTTTCGGCTGACCAAGACCAGACAATAAAGTAATCTTCGTGATCTAGCCATAAGCTATAAGTCGCCTGATTTTCGTCTTGCTTATATCCTGCAAGCGGCTCGCCCGCTAAAACACGAGTATAGATTTCATCGACCAACTCAAAATACAACGGCTCTATTTTTTTGATTGCCTGTTCTATTTTTATTGGGTAAAAAAACTCGGTCGATTTTTGCGCGATAATATCGCCCCGGTCATACTTGCTATCCGCAAATAAAGCTGTTACCCCCCCGCAACTCTTTATTAATTAAGGAATTCACCAGGGGAGCAAAGCCGCGATATTTGGGCAATAACGAATCATGGAAAACAATCAGACTGGTTTCATTTTTAATTAACCAACGCCAACCTATGGCAAATTTTAAACCTGAAAATTTGTTTTCTATTTCGACATCGAATTGAGTGCGTTGATAAAAAGGAATATTATTTTTTTGTGCTAGTTGTTTTATCGCTGGGAAGCTATCATATTGCACAGCTTTATCTTTCTCGCTCACAACATAACTTATTGCGTTGGCACCAAATTTTTTTATAAATCTCTTGAGCACAAACAAGCCTTTTGAATTCATAATATAAAACGCAATATTTTTAATAACCATTTAGCATTCACCTTCTAAATAAGCACGCTCTAACTCAAGCAAATCTTTTTTACGGTCTTTGATTTT
>JACUUF010000330.1 GCA_014859465.1 Methyloprofundus sp. | reverse complement strand
TCAAAAGTTTAATCAGTTTTTAAAACGCTTGGTGTCCCACGACACGGATAATAAGGTTCATAAAGAGCTTTGGCAGCAATTCACCCAAGCCATTCGGGTTTTACTCGATAATCAATATGTATTCCAGCCTTACTGGAATCACCACAATGGTATTGCTGGCTATGAAGATTGGGAAAACCGTTTCCACAAGGCCAAACAAGCAACCCAACTATCCATCATGAACCAAGAAATCGCAACAGTGTTGAGTATCGTGTTCAGCCGCCTCTACACCTTACCCAACCAAATCATCCACGGTGGCGCGTCCTCCAATAGCCAAGTCAACCGCCAACAACTTAAAGATGCAAGCCAGATACTCAACCTATTAGTGCCACCCATGGTCGAAATTATGATGAACAACCCTGATCATCCCTGGGGTGAGGCCTGTTATCCGGTGGTGGATTAGGAATAGTGTGGCTACGTCGCCTTGTGACGCAGCATTCAGCCATAATAGTAAAAGTAATTATTTTAACAATAAGATCTAAAGGATATACATGCATATGCAAAACATCGAAACTTTGCGTCAAGAAGCCTCAAGATTAATCAAGTTTGAGATTGAGTTGATTCAGAATATTGTTAGCGATAAAAATTTATCACCAACTAAAAGTAGTGGTGATAATAACGCAAGTAAATTAAGTAAACAATCACTGGATGAAACACTTAGTATTCTAATGAATGAGCAGCAAAAACTTGATGATTTTGAGATGGTTGTTGCGGTTGTTGGAACAATGAAGGCTGGTAAATCGACAGTAATAAATGCAATTGTTGGTAATGAGGTTGTGCCAAATAGGAATAGACCTATGACGGCTTTACCTACGTTAATAACCCATTCTCAAGGTTTAAGAGATCCTGAACTGGAGTTTAACAATAATAGCCCTGTAAATGAATTGTTGCGGAAAATCTCATCGGAATTAAATAACTCGAAACTTAAACATGTTTTTGAGGAGCATAGAAAAGATAGGGATATGAATGAGCTACTGCTCATGATTGAGACAGGTAAAGAATTTGGGCAGCGTTACTCTGATAGGGAGTCAATTTACGCTTTTCTACGATCCTTAAATGATTTGGTTCGATTGGCTAAAGATTTAAATTTGGAGTTTCCATTTAATGAATACCGAAACACTAAAAACTTGCCACGAATAAAGGTTGAGTTTGCTCATATAAAAGAGACGGAAAACACACAAGGTAAGTTAACATTACTAGATACCCCAGGGCCAAATGAGGCTGGTCAAGACAACCTAAAAAGAATGTTGGGTGAGCAGTTAAAAAGAGCCTCTGCCGTTTTGGCTGTGTTGGATTATACCCAGTTAAAATCAGATGCAGACGCAGATGTCAGAAGGCAGCTGGATGAAATAGCAAGCCTTAATGAAGGACGCATGTTCGCTTTAGTCAATCGCTATGATCAGAAAGATAAAAATAGTGATGATATAGAAACAACTAAGCGGGTGGTGGCCGAGCAGTTAATGAAGGGTAAGGTTGATAAAGATGACATTTTCCCAGTTTCAGCTAGATATGCCTACTTAAGCAATCGTGCTAGAAATCAATTGGATAATGAAGGTAAATTACCCGAGTTAAATAATGATGCACCTGAATGGCTGCATGATTATGTGGAATTTATTGTAGGTAACCCGAGATATTATCGGCCTGAAGATCAAAAAATTTTGAAAGAGGATATTGAGGACGGGTGGACTAAATCATTATTTAGTGAGCCACTTGAAATCATCATAAAATCCGCTCACGAAAAATCTGCATTGATGGTTGTTTCGTCTGTTGCAGCGAAGCTGAGGGATAACATACAAGCACTGGATAATTCGATTCAAGCGCGAAAAGGATCATTGGCTAAAACCATAGATGAAATTGAAGAAAATATTAAAGAAATTCAAAAGGATATAGAAGCAGTTAAGCAACAGTCAGAAAAAGCACTTGAAGATCTAAACAAAGCATTCAAAGCAACAGATGCGGAGGTGAAAAAAGGCTTTAAATATTTAGTTGAGCAGGCAGAAAAAGATTTAAAACATTACTTCGCTGAAGGTAAGCGCCAAGAACAAGCTGAAAAAGAAATCAAGCAGAAAAGCAAAGAGGTTGACAAAAAAAGGGAGTCTATTGGTTTCCTAACGGGCTTCCTTGAGGCACTCAAAAATGAGAAGTTACAAAATCAAAGTAAAGATTCAAAAAAAAATAATACGATTGACTTTGATCCTAAGAGTCCCGTCATTGAGTTTTCGAGTAGACGAGATGCGGATAAGCTTCTTGATAAAGTTCACAAAAGTGTGGACACATCAATTAAATCAATGGAAGAAAACCTTAAAAAAGGAATTGAGTTTGCGTTGCAAGGTTTTAACGATGAGTTAGAGGTGACGTCACAACAGGCTCAAAAACAAATCAAAGGTTTGGAAGAACGCTTGGCAAAGCAAGATATTAACTTATCAATTAAGTTACCTGATGCAGATAAGCTAAATGTTGATTTTGTAGTTTTTGATGTACTTGATGACATGGTGAAGCATGACACTGTCACTAAATATGATGAGAGACGACAAGACAATGCATGGGGTACTGTGTGTAGTTGGTTTGGCACATCTGATTGGGGTTGGGAAACCTACTCTTATCAAGAGGACGTGTTTAAAGTTGACATCAAAAAGATTCAAAAATCTGTGATGAATCATTTTAAAGAAACCTTTGGCAAAGTTGAGAGTGACATATCAAGTTCAGTAAAGGAACCTTTAGAGAAAAGTCTGAATGAATTTTTCAAGAATTTTGAAAACGTAGTTGAAGCCATTCGTGCTGACTTTACTGCATCAAAAAAGGATAAGGAAAAAGACCAGGGTGAACAAAAAAACATTAGTGAAAGTTTGTCTAAGGTGTCTGAAAAATTGAAGGCAAATAAGAAGGATGTTGAAGACCTATACAAAGACGCTTCAAGGGTTTAGGTGACAATGAGTAGTTTTACTAGCAATCCAGATAACTTGCCTATTACAAATGATTCTGACTTGGTGAAAGCTTTTCCTGCTCTTAAAGAAAAGTTTGTGGTTGATTTTGCCAATGGGATTGATGTTGTAAATGACTTCTCTCGTGTTCAAAATCAAAGGCAAGGTTTTTTTAATCGAATGGTTGACGGCTTTACCGGACAAAGCCGTCGTCGGCAAGACCAGATAAATGCGAATT
>JACUUF010000006.1 GCA_014859465.1 Methyloprofundus sp. | reverse complement strand
CTCTACCATCTCTAGCAAGTAGCGCGACAGAAGCAACGGGACCCCAAGATCCCGCTGGATAGCTTTTGGTTTCTTCATTCGATTTTTCCCACGCTTCGGAAATAGAATCAATCCACTTCCAAGCTTGTTCAATTTCTGCACGACTAATAAATAAGGTCGGGTTACCGCGCATCGCTTCTAAGATTAATTTCTCATAACCGCCAAATAATTTGCTGTTTTTGAAAGTATCAGAAAAGCTTAAATCCAGTTTTGTTTTTTGTAATTTGATATTTTCATCAATCCCTGGGATTTTATTCAGCATCTGAATTTCGATGCCTTCATTGGGTTGGAGATGAATAATTAATTTATTTTCTGGCAAGTTACGGTAGCTTTCCTTGAAAATATTGTGTGGCAATTGTTTGAAATTAATGACAATTTCAGTGCGCTTGTTCATTAAGCATTTGCCCGTGCGTAAATAAAACGGCACGCCAGCCCAACGCCAGTTATCAATATCAACGCGCAAGGCGACAAAACTTTCTGTGGTGCTGCTGGTATTTGCACCTTCTTCATTGAGATAGCCCGGTACGGCTTTTCCTTTGATAAAGCCATCGGTGTATTGGCCGCGTACAGTTTTTTCGTGGACATTTTCTGTAGTAATAGGGCGCAGCGCATCTAAGACTTTGATCTTCTCGTTATGAATACTTTGTGCTTCTAAATTAACCGGTGGCTCCATGGCAACAAAGGTCAAAATTTGTAACAAATGGTTTTGTACCATGTCACGCAATTGTCCGGTCTGGTCAAAGTATTCCCAGCGACCTTCGATGCCGACTTCTTCGGCAACGGTAATTTGCACGGAATCAATCGTGTTATGGTTCCAGTTAGTGGTGAAAATAGAGTTGGCAAAGCGTAACGCTAATAAGTTAAGTACGGTTTCTTTGCCTAAATAATGATCGATACGGAAAACTTGGTTGTCATTAAATACGCTGGCAACGGTGTCATTAATTTCTTTAGATGAAGCAAGGTCATGGCCAATTGGCTTTTCCATAATCATGCGTGATTGGTCGGTGAGTACGCCAGAGTGCTCTAATCCTTTGCAGATATGTTGAAATAAGAACGGTGCGACGGCAAAATAATTGACCATAACGCGCTTGCTAGCGTCAGTTAATGTGTTGAATATTTTGTATTCTTCAGGCTGAGTTAAATCCATTTTTTGATAGGATAAACGTGCTGAGTATTTTTCCCAGATGGCTTCATCAAGCGGCTCACCTAAGAAGTCTTGTAAGCTTTTATAGGCAATTTTAATAAAACTAGCACTGTCTTCTTCTCGTCTATCGACCGCAATAATGCGTGTTTCCGGCTCTAAAAAATTACCTTTTTCTAAACGGTACAGGGAAATAATGAGTTTACGGCGTGATAAATCGCCTAGTCCACCATAAATAACTAAGTCGCAAGGAGGAAATATGTCTTGTGTTGTTGTCATTTTTTTATTTTTTTTGATTAAAATAGTGACCTAGCTTTATAAGGCCAGAGCTTAAAGGCTATAAAACTGGGGATTTATGTTCTAAAACGCCAGTAATGTCTGCGGCAGTGATTTAGAGTATATTACCCCCCTAAGTAAAAGTAAATATTGAAACTTGGAGGCAGAAAGTGAAATTTAATCCTTGTAAAGGTGGCGCGTGGTGTGACAATACCGGTACGCACTGTAATGGTTGTGGTCGTTCGCATGAGGAAATTGCACAAACGAGACAGCTGATGAAAGGTTTGGTCGAATTTGCACAAAAACAAGGGTATGAAAATACAGACGATTTTGCACAGTTTATTGGCGCGACTTTAGCAAGAAAACTGCAGAAGCCTTAACCATATATTACTTATTAAGGAGTAGTCATCATGAAAATAAATCCTGATATTCTGCCTGAATTAATTCAGGCGGTGAGTCATTCCATTACCGAGCATTCCGAAGAAGTGACGGAGTTAGATAAAGCGATTGGTGACGGCGATCATGTCATCAATTTACAGCGTGGTCTGCATGCATTGCTAGAGCAGCAGGCTGAATTAGCTCAGTTAGACTGGGCGAGTGCCTGGCAGAAAATGGGTTTAACGTGTATGAGTAAAATTGGCGGCGCCGCTGGCTCTTTGATTGGCTCTCTATTTGTCACTATGGCAAAAACGGCAAAAGACAAGCCTGTTGATAGTGCTGTGTTTGCCGAAGCCTTTTTAGCTGGCGTTGAGTCCATCAAGTTGCGCGGTAAATCAAATGTGGGCGAAAAAACAATGCTCGATGTTTTATTGCCGGTCGCGCAGCAACTACAAGCGCAGGCAGCTAATGTAGAATTTTCAGTTGTATTGCAACAGCTGAGCGACACAGCAATCAAAGGCATGGAGTCAACCCGAGATATGCTAGCGACGAAAGGGCGTGCTTCTTATTTAGGTGAACGCAGTATTGGGCATATCGATGCGGGGGCTAAAACCAGTCAGCTGATGATTTGTGCGATCATTGATATCTTGCAGAGCAAATAGCAAGGTATTTATGATAAATTTTTTCAATACTGGCTTGAATCAGCAGCAGTTTTTAGAGCAATACTGGCAGAAAAAACCATTATTGATACGTCAGGCGTTTACAGATTTCGTCTCGCCTATTAGCCCAGAAGAGTTGGCCGGTTTAGCCTGTGAAGAGGACATTGAATCACGCTTGATCGAAGAGCATGGCCAAGATGATAACTCTTGGCAAGTGACTTGTGGGCCATTAACTGAGGATGATTTTGCGCGCTTGCCAGCAACACATTGGACGGTACTGGTGCAAGATGTCGATAAACATTTGCCAGAATTGCAATATTTACTTGAACCGTTTCGTTTTATTCCCGATTGGCGACGGGATGATTTAATGATTAGTTACGCACCAGAGTTTGGTACGGTAGGCCCACATACCGATGGCTATGATGTGTTTTTATTGCAAGCCATGGGCGCGCGCCGCTGGCAAATTGGTGGCCAGCCTATTCGTGAGGCCAAGTTAGTCGATGGTTTAGGCTTACAAATATTAGCCGAATTTACAGTTGAGCAAACCTGGGATTTGCAGCCAGGCGATATGCTATATCTACCGCCGCATTTTGCGCATCATGGTGTTGCACTCAATGATTGCATGACTTTTTCTATCGGATTTCGTGCGCCGACTCAAGTTGAAATGCTGGATGCTGTGGTTAATAATTTACTTGAGCGGCAACTAGGTAAAGCTGAATACAGTGATCCTGATTTGTTATTAAATAAACACAGCAGTGAAATTGATGCGCAAGCGCTGGTCCGTTTGAAACAAATGTTACATCAGGCGATTGATGATGCAGAGCCTATTTTAGCGCGCGTGTTAGGTAAAATGGTTACCGAGACAAAGCCTAGTTTGGCTGCCCTAGCGACTGAAGCGGCAACTGAACTAGAGGAGGTTGACCAGGTGCATGCCCTATTTGAGCAAGGCGAGATATTACAGAGGAATCCGTATTTTCGTTTTGCTTGGTCTGCCAATGTAATCAGTGGTCAGTTATATATGTCTGGTGAGGTTTATGAAGTTGATGTGCAGGGCGTTAAGTATTTGCCGTTATTAACTGAACAGGCCATTTTAACTAACAGTGATTGGCAAGAGATACTTAAAAATCAGTCGTCGGCTTTGTTATTATGCCAGCTGATTGCCGAGGGTGGCTGGTTTTGGGCATAGGTATCTACACAACTTTTATACTTTTAAAGACAATAAATTAACCAGTGAAGTTGCTCCCTCTCCTGCTAGAGAGAGTTGGAGTGAGGGCAATAAAATCAAGGCTTTATCTATTTTCCTTCATCCATCCAAGCTAATCATGTTGGGCTATCCCTGGCCAACCCCCTTTGGGTAAATGCAAACCCAATCCTTGCGCGTTTGTCCCTCAGGAGAAGGCTTTAGACTTGTGTAGATAGCGATGCCTTTAGGGCGGGGAGGCGGTCAAAAACGACTAATGCGTCATTTTAATTACCCGCTAGAGTTAACAGCCCCAGCGTAAATGAGGAGTATGCACGGGCGCATCCCATAATTGCGTCATTTCATCATCTAATAAAGTTAAGGTGATTGATACCCCAGCCATATCCAGAGATGTTGTATAGTTACCGACTAAAGAGCGGGTGATCTTGATACCGCGTTGTTGCCAGAATTTTTCTGCTAAATCATAAATCAAATATTGTTCCATTAATGGCGTAGCGCCTAGACCATTAATATGCAATAAGGCGGACTGACCTTTTTTGGGCTTTAAATCTGCTTCAATGGCTTTGGCAATGATCTTGACGATTTCCGTCGCTGTAGCAAGCGGCATGGTTTCATGGCCGCGTTCGCCATGAATACCGACACCCATTTCCATTTCTTGCTCACTGATATCAAAAGTCGGTTGACCTAAAGCGGGAACGGTACAGCTGCTGAGTGCTACGCCCATGGAGGCAGTATTGCTATTGACTCGTTCAGCTAAAGCTTTGCAAGTCGCTAAATCAGCGCCATTTTCTGCGGCAGCTCCGACTATTTTTTCGACAATTAAAGTGCCAGCAACACCGCGACGTCCAGTGCTATGGGTTTTGGGTAAAGACACGTCATCATCAATTAATACCGAGGTATTAGGGCATTCGAGCATTTCTGCGGCAATTTCAAAGTTCATGACATCGCCGGCATAATTTTTAACGATAAATAGTACGCCGGCATCAGTAGCGACTTCTTGTGCCGCGGCAAGCATTTGGTCGGGAGTCGGGGAGGTGAATATTTGTCCAGGACATGCAGCATCTAACATGCCTTTACCGACAAAGCCTGAATGTAATGGCTCATGACCAGAGCCACCGCCAGAAATGATGGCTACTTTATCTTTGCGTGTGCTTGCTGTGCGGCTAATAAAATAGGGATCAGCATTCAGTGTAATAATATCGGCGTGGGCTTTGGCGAATCCTTCTAGGCTTTCTGTGTAGAGGGTATCGATTTCATTGATAAATTTTTTCATGGCCTGTTTCCTGGAGTGATAAATAAAAAATATTAGCTACAGTGTGCGTTCTTAATGGGGTTAATCTTTTAAGATAATGGGCTATTCGGTTTATAATGTTTTTTTTAGTTATTCTTTGATTCTTAGCTTCATTATGGCCTCACCTTTTTCTTTTTTGCAACAAGCTGCGCAGGCGATAGATGCTCTTAATGAGTTTATTGGGCGTTCCGTTTCCTGGCTGACGCTCGCCATGGTTTTAATTACGTTTAGTATAGTCGGTTTGCGTTATTTGTTTGATTTAAGCTGGGTGTCCTTACAAGAATCGATTGTTTATATGCATAGCTTGGTGTTTATGTTGGGTGCGGCGTATGCCTTGAAGCATGATGCTCATGTGCGTGTAGATATTGTTTATCAGCGATGCACGTCGATGGTGCAAGCATGGATTGATTTTTTCGGTACTTTATTGCTCTTGTTGCCGGTAGCGGGCTTTATATTATGGAGTAGTTGGGAATATGTCGCCGATTCTTGGGCCATTACCGAAGGTTCGCGTAATTCAGGTGGATTACCTTTGGTTTTTTTATTAAAGAGCTGTTTATTGTTAATGTCTGGGTTATTGATTTTGCAAGGTGTATCGCTACTGATCTCTAAGCTGAATGTTATTGTCATGGCAGCCGCTAAGCATGGATAGTTATATGGCTTTATGGATGTTCCTTGCTGTGTTTGTCGTTTTATTATCCGGTTATCCTGTTGCCTTTGTATTGAGTGGTACGGCTTTATTGTTTGCGTTACTGGGCTTGCAAATGGATACCTTTGATGCAGATTTTTTGGCAGCCTTACCGAATCGTTTATTTGGCATTATGAATAACGAAACGTTGATTGCTGTCCCCTTATTTGTCTTTATGGGAGTGGTGCTAGAACGCGCTAAAATTGCCGAAGCTTTGCTTGAAGCGATGTCGGAATTATTCGGCTCTTTGCATGGTGGTTTAGGTTTGGCGGTGACGATTGTGGGTATGCTGATGGCTGCTAGTACCGGCATTGTTGGCGCAACGGTTGTGACTATGGGCTTATTGTCTTTGCCGACGATGCTAAAACGTGGCTATGATGCGTCTATTTCTTGTGGCATTATTTGCGCATCGGGAACGCTAGGCCAGATTATTCCGCCTTCGATTGTTTTGGTTTTGCTCGGAGATGTCATTTCTACTGCTTATCAGCAGGCGCAATTAGACATGGGCGTATTTGCACCGAAAACCATTTCGGTGGGGGATTTATTTGCTGGGGCATTAGTTCCGGGCTTATTGTTAGTGGTCATGTATTTGATTTATATTGCCGTGACGGCGTGGTTAAGGCCGGAGGCTTTGCCTAAGCCGGAACAAACTCGCAACCATGAGCAGGGCTTTTATTTTCGTGTATTAAAAAGCCTTTTGCCGCCACTGATACTTATTTTGGCGGTACTGGGTTCAATTATTGGCGGCTTGGCAACGCCGACTGAGGCAGCTTCTGTGGGTGCCGTAGGGGCAATGTTTTTAGCCTTTATCAGCGGCCAGTTAAACAAGGTCATATTACAAGATGTCACGCGCAATACCACGCGAATTACTAGCATGGTATTTATGATTCTTATCGGCGCTGCTTTATTTTCTTTGGTATTTCGAGGTTTTGAAGGCGATGAAATCATTGTCGAATTGCTATCTGATTTGCCGGGCGGAAAATTTGGTGCTTTGTTTGTTGTTATGCTGGTGATGTTTTTATTGGGTTTTGTGCTCGATTTTATTGAAATTACCTTTGTTATTGTGCCTATCGTCGGTCCTGTTTTATTAGCTATGGGCTTAGAACCTATCTGGCTGGGTATTATGATTGCTTTAAACTTACAAACCTCCTTTTTAACACCACCTTTTGGTTTTGCTTTATTTTATTTACGCGGCGTAGCACCTGTTGAAGTAACAACCGGACAAATTTATAAAGGGGTCTTCCCATTTATTCTTATCCAGTTGTTCTTGCTTGGGGTGTTGGCTTATTTTCCTGAATTGGCAACTTGGCTGCCGTCACTTATTTATGCTTAATAACCTATGATATTTCCTCGATTATTAACGGCTTTGCTGTTTAGCTTGCTGGTTGCCTGCGGCCAACAGGGCCCTTTATTTATGCCGATAGAAGACACTAAAACTGAAACGGGAGATGTGTCGTAATGGATTACTTTAATTATCATGATAATGCTTTGTTTGCTGAAGATGTCGCAATTAGTCAAATTGTTGAGCAATATGGCTCGCCTTGTTATATCTATTCCAAAGCAACGCTTGAGCGTCATTGGCATGCTTTTGATCGTGCTTTTGGTGAGCAGGCGCATTTGATTTGTTATGCGGTGAAAGCCAATTCTAATCTGGCGATATTGAATACTTTGGCGCGTTTAGGTTCGGGTTTTGATATTGTTTCTTTGGGCGAGTTAGAGCGTGTTTTGGCGGCCAAAGGCGATCCAAAGAAGATTGTTTTTTCTGGTGTGGGTAAGCGGGAAGATGAAATTAAACGCGCTTTAGAAGTGGGTGTTCGTTGTTTTAATATCGAAGTTAAAGGTGAGTTGGATCGAATTAACCGGCTTGCGGGCGAGTTAGGGGTTAAAGCGCCGGTTTCATTTCGTGTCAACCCTGATGTTGATGCAAAAACGCACCCGTATATTTCTACCGGCTTAAAAGAAAATAAATTTGGTGTCGATATCGGTTCTGCTATTGAAGAATATCGCCGTGCAGCGAGCATGGAAAATATTCAGATTGTCGGTATTGATTGTCATATAGGCTCACAATTAACTGAGACACGACCGTTTTTAGATGCTTTAGAGCGTGTCTTAAAAATAGTTGAGACTTTAAAATCTGAAGGTATTGTTTTGCATCATTTAGATTTAGGCGGCGGTTTAGGTATTTGTTATAAGCAAGAAACACCGCCAGAGCCAGCTGAATATGTAACTGCTATTTTGCAACGCTTGGGTGACAATGATTTGGAAATTTTACTGGAACCAGGGCGCGCAATTGCAGGTAATGCTGGCATTCTGGTCACGAAAGTTGAATATTTAAAACCTACCGAGCATAAGAATTTTGCCATTGTTGATGCCGCGATGAATGATTTGGTGCGACCTTCTTTGTATAGTTCATGGCAGGCAATTATTCCGGTGCAATTAGGGAGTGTGGCAGCAGAAAAAGAATGGGATATTGTTGGTCCCGTCTGTGAAACCGGTGATTTCTTGGGTAAAAATCGCACATTAGCTTTAGCGCAAGGGGATTTATTAGCGATTCGTTCTTCTGGTGCTTATGGCTTTACCATGAGTTCTAACTATAATTCTCGCCCTAAAGTGGCCGAAGTAATGGTCGATAAACATGAGACCTACCTTATACGAGAACGGGAAACGATTGCTCAGCTATGGCTAGGCGAGTATTTACTACCTTAAAGCAGCGGCTTACTATGATTGTTGAATTTACAAAAATGCATGGACTGGGCAATGACTTTGTTGTTATCGATGCGATTCGTCAGGACATTTCTTTAACGCCCGAGCAGATTCAATTTATTGCGGCACGGCATTTTGGTGTTGGTTGTGATCAGCTGCTATTGGTCGAGTTGGCGGCAAAACATTCCGATGCGGATTTTCGCTATCGCATTTTTAATGCCGATGGCAGTGAAGTGGCGCAATGTGGTAATGGCGCACGTTGTTTTGCGCGCTTTGTCAGAGATAAAAAGTTGTCTTATAAAGATAATATTCTGGTTGATACGCATGGCGGACAGTTACTCTTAAGTTTTGATGATGATGGCTTGATTACCGTTAATATGGGGATTCCTCGGCATAATCCAGCGATTATTCCCTTACGTACCGAACAAGAAGAAAGGTTTTATACGGTCGATGTGAATGGTGTAGACAAGGCTTTTGGCGCGGTTTCTATGGGTAATCCACATGCTGTATTAAAGGTGAATGATGTGCAGCTTGCCCAAGTTAAAGAGGTCGGTGAAGCGCTGGAAAGTCATCCATTTTTTCCTGAACGAGCGAATATTGGATTTATGCAGGTGATTGATCGGCATAATATAAAATTGCGTGTTTATGAACGTGGTGCTGCGGAAACTTTAGCTTGTGGTAGTGGCGCGTGCGCCGCTGTAGTGATTGGTATTGAGCAGAAATTATTGGATCAGGATGTGGTTGTCGAGTTACCCGGCGGTCAGCTTAAAATTCATTGGGAAGGTCGAGACAAGCCTGTTTATATGACCGGACCAGCGGTAAGTGTCTTTGAGGGACGGATAGAAGTATGAGTGAAATTGATTCAAACGCAGTCGCGAGTTATTTAAAACAGCACCCAGAGTTTTTTGCTGAGCATTTAGAGTTGCTGGAGCATATTACTGTGCCCCATCCGAGTGGTAATGCGGTGTCATTAATTTCTAAACAGTTAGAGTTATTTCGGCAGCGGCATCATGATATGGAGGTACAGCTAAATAGCTTGATTGAAATCGCGCGTGATAATGATCATTCTGCTAATCAGATGCATGAGTTAACGCTGGCTGTTATTGAAGTGGATACTTTGGATGCCGCTATCGAAAATCTCAATGTAGTTTTGGCCGAGTGTTTTTTAACTGATTTTTTCTCGGTAAAAATTATTTCTGCACAAGAGCATAATTCTGTCTTGGCTGATTTGTTTGTTGCGCCAGATTGTCCAGAACTAACGCATTTTGTTAAAGAGCTAGGTAGTAATCAAGCAAGTTGTGGTAAGCCGACTTTAGCACAAGCTCAATTTCTCTTTGGTGAGAATGCTTTAGAGGTTCAATCTTGCGCAATTATTCCTATGTCATTTACCGAGATAGAGGGCTTGCTGGCTATTGGTAGTCGAGACGACAGTCGTTTTCATTACAGTATGGGGCATTTGTTTTTAACCCAAATGAGTGAAATTATCGGAACACGTTTTGCTTCATTATTAAAGGCGGCTTAATTATGCAAGCCCTTGCTCAGCAGCAGGTATCGGATTTTTTACAGCAGTTAAAGATTGAAAAACGCGCTTCTGAGCATACGGTGAAAAGTTATCAAAGGGATTTGCGGCGTTTAGTGGCTTATTGTGGGCAGCATAATATCGATTGTTGGGCTGATTTAAGTTCGACGGATGTGCTTAAGCATGTCGCAGAACGGCATCGATTAGGTTTAAGCAGTACCAGCTTGCAGCGAGAGCTTTCCGCGAGTAGAAGTTTTTATTTGTTTTTAATGAAGACCGGACAGGTTGATGTTAATCCAGCGTTACATGTAAAGGCACCGAAACAGGCGCGGAAATTACCTAAAACATTAGATGTTGACCAAGTGAGCGCTTTATTGGATGCTGATGCAAATTCTATTTTAGAAGTGCGCGATGTCGCGATGTTTGAATTATTTTATTCTTCTGGATTGCGTTTGAGTGAATTGCATGAGCTCAATTTAGAGGATGTAGATTTGTATGATAAGCAATTAAAAATCGTCAAAGGTAAGGGAGGGAAGTCTCGACTTTTGCCTGTAGGTGCTAAAGCTATTAGTGCATTGCAAGCATGGCTGAAAGTCCGACCACCAGCAATAGCTATGCAAGATAATGCCGTGTTTACCGGTGCCAAGGGTAAGCGTCTAGGGTGTCGTAGTATTCAGCTGCGCTTAAAACAATGGTGCATCAAAAAAGGAGTGACTGAGGCAGTGCATCCACATATGTTGCGTCATTCTTTTGCTAGTCATTTATTAGAAGCTAGTCAGGATTTAAGAGCGGTTCAAGAGTTGCTAGGCCATGAAAATATTAGTACTACGCAGATTTATACGCATTTAGATTTTCAGCATTTAGCCGAAGTTTACGATCAAGCGCATCCTCGGGCAAAAAAAACCAGCTAATGATCCGCTTTATCAGTAAAAAATGTTACTATAAATAAAATTTATTAGCGAGAATGTAATAGATCGTACTTCAAAAAAACGCATTAGTGTGGCTTTGGAAGTGTATAGTTATTTAATTGAAATAGGGTTATACGATGTCAGCAAGCGATTTTTCGCATGAAGCAGAATCAAAAGGATTTGCGTGGTTTCTAGGTATCATTGGTGCAAGTGCCGTTGTAGTGATGATTGCGTTGGGTGGTTATTGGAGTATTGAGCCTGATTCTTTTGATGTGGTGGAAGAAGCAAAACTTCGTCAACAGTATGATCATATTGATGATTTGCCGGTAGGTTATGTGTATGCCAATACTTTGGCGCATATTGCTGAAACTTTACTGTATAAGCCGGGTGGTTATATTACTAATGATGTCGGTGTACCTGGTCTTTATTTGGATAATATTACCAGTTGGGAGTATGGGGCTTTGATTATGTTGCGCGATGCAACGTCAGCATTGAGAAATCATTTGGCGCGCTCACAATCACAATCAGCGGAAGATCCAGATTTGGCTAATGCTGAGCCTTACTTCTATTATGAGCATAATTCTTGGGCCTTGCCTTCTTCTGAGTCTGAATATCAGAAAGGGATTGATTCTCTGCATAAATATATGGTGCGGTTAGCCGATGTTAACCATAAAAATCCAGGACATTTCTATCCTCGCGCAGATAATTTATGGCAGTATATTGAAATTGTTATTAAGCGTTTAGGCGGAGTTTCAACGCAATTAAGTGCGAGTACCGATCGTTATGAGGCTTATGATATTAAATTAGAAAAATCAGCAGCTATTTCACAGACAAGCTGGCTGATGTTGGATAATGTGTTTTGGCAAGCGCGGGGTTCTTGTTGGGCGTTATTGCATATTTTAAAGGCAATTAAACATGATTTTAGGGCGATTTTAGAAGATAAGCGAGCAATGGAGACCGTGAATAATATGATTCACGAAATGGAGAATGCGCTCGCTCCGATCACCAGTCCCGTTATTCTTAACGGTAATGGCTATGGTATTTTTGCCAACTATTCTTTGGCAATGGCGAGTTATGTGTCGCGCGCAAATGCTGCGGCGCTTGATTTGCGTGATGTAATGAACCGGGGTTAATTGCTAATGGATGAGAAATTAAATAATAATCTCAAGCAAGTAGGTACTTGGAAGCGTATTGCATTTATTCTGATTTTTGCCATTATTATTGGCGTGGTGCGTACTTTACTATGGGTGGTGGTGTTATTACAAATTGCCACCGCCTTATTAACAGGCAGTCCCAATCAGAATATCTTAACTTTTGCTCAGAAATTAGCGGCTTACACGTATCATATTTTATTGTTTCTTACTTTTAATACCGAGCAAATCCCTTTTCCTTTTTCCGATTGGGGGGTCACAGAAGACATTAGTGATCAGAAGGATTTAGTTCTTAAGTGATAAAGCTATGTCGATATCGCTGCGTAAAATCATTCACATTGATATGGATGCTTTTTTGCAGCGGTAGAGCAAAGAGATAATCCAAGCTATCATAATAAACCGATTATCGTCGGTGGTTTGCTTGATGGTCGAGGTGTTGTTGCTACCTGTAGCTATGAAGCCAGAGAATACCGCCTTCATGCAGCTATGTCTTGTTCTTGAGCTTTTCGACTTTGTCTCCATGCTATTTTTGTTAAACCGTGTTTTGCGCAATACAAAAAAGCTTCGTAGCAGATACGGGGTATTTTTTATCGATATACATCTCAAGTTGAGTTGCTTTAGGTGTTGAAGTGACTTACCCACAAGATCTTGAAGATAGTGCTGAAATATATCAACAGTTAACGGAATTGCTGCATAAGGCCTTAGAAAAAGTTCTGGCTAAGGCTTTGTTTGCCTATACTCTGACAGTAAAAGTTAAATACCATGATTTCCGGCAAATTACGCGTAGCTTAACCTTGAATAAGCCGATAAAAAAACAGATGTTATTGCTCCCCGTGTTTCAGCAACTATTGGGAAATGAGAGCATAGGGCAAACTAAAGTACGCTTATTGGGTGTTACTTTGTCATCATTAGAAAGGCAGAGCTTATCTTATCAGCAGATGGATTTATTTGATTAAGCGGTATGTCTTCACTCAATCTTTTTTGAATAGGAATGGTATACGTGAGTAAAAATATATTGATAACCGGTGGAGCAAGGCGAGTTGGCGCGCAGTGTGTGCGTTATTTGCATGCGCAAGGGCATAATATTTTGCTGCATTACCGCTCATCCGCACTGGAAGCTAAGGATTTAGCTGATGAGTTGAATGCACAAAGAGCGGGCTCTGTGCGTTTATTGCAAGCAGATTTGGCAGATTCTGAGTCTTTGAAAGTTTTGGTTGATGTGGCTCGCGATGCTTGGGGCGGGGTTGATGTGCTTATTAATAATGCTTCTGCTTTTTATGCGACAGAATTTGGCTCGGTAAGCGAAGGCCAGTGGCATGAGCTGCTAGCGAGTAACTTAAAAGCCCCTTTTTTCTTGGTGCAGGCCTTAACTCCCGTATTGAAGAAAAAAAACGGCTGCGTAGTTAATATTGTCGATATTCATGCCGAGAGGGGTTTGCCTGGCTTTTCTGTTTATAGTATTGCTAAGGCAGGCTTGGTAGCTTTAACTAAAATTCTCGCTAAAGAGTTAGCGCCAGAAATCAGAGTTAATGCCGTCGCGCCCGGCGCGATTTTATGGCCTGAGCAAGGTGAGATGAACGAGCAGCAGCAACAGGAAATAGAGGCTAAAGTTGCATTGCAGCGGGTTGGTTCTCCGGAAGATATTGCCCAGGCAATTGCTTTTTTAATGAGCAATGCAGCTTATGTGACCGGGCAGGTAATCAGCGTCGATGGTGGGCGCACCTTATTTACTTAGGAAGTGTTTTATGCGTTGCTGTTGATGGGTGCTTTTATCAAAGTCTTGCCAGAGTTGCGTGTAACTTAGTTTTTTTATCGGGTGCTGGTGATTTGGTGCGATTTCGGCTAAAGGTTCGAGCACGAAAGCGTAATTTAAAATGTCATGATGTGGGATTTTTAGATTTTCAGTGTTAATGATTTGTTGGTCATATAAAAGTAAATCTAAGTCTAGGGTACGCGCTGAAAATTTTTCTTTACTGCGTATGCGCCCGTGATCCGCTTCTATTTGCTTGAGTTTTAAGGCAATTTCATTGGCTTTATAGGTGCAATTGAAGGCGCTGACTAGATTGTAAAACACATCACCAGCAAAGCCAACAGCAGTGGATTCGTATATGCTTGAGTGTTGAACTTGGCCGAATTGCTGCTCCAATACACCGAGAGCTGAGTTAATATTATGCTCTCGGTCGATATTGCTGCCTATGCTGATAAAGCAAAGCGCCATGTTTATTTGACTCCGCGCTCAATGATGATGCCAACATCACTTGCACCACTGATCGCGCCTTTTTTGTTGAGCGTGAGCTTGACCCAAGGCACATTAAATTCTTCGCGGATTAGGCGGTTAATTTCTTCGGCAAGTTTTTCCACTAGGAAAAATTCACTTTGTTCGACAAACTTAATCACTTGTTGTGATACGGCTTTGTAATCTAGCGTATCTTCTATGTCATCGGTTGCGGCTGCTTTTTTTATGTCGTGCGCCATTTCGATATCTAAGATAACCGTTTGTTTGGTTTTTCGTTCCCAATCATAAATGCCGATAATTGTCTCGATTTTTAAGCCGCCTAAAAAAATAATGTCCATTAACACTCCAGTTATTATAATAATTACAAATTCAGGTAAGTATCAGGGAAATATCTCCGGCATACAAGTAATGCGCTTATATTTTTAAAAAAATAGGATAAAAAAATGGTTGAATGGTTGTTAGTCCTTGTTGCATATTTATTAGGATCCATTTCTAGTGCGATTATTGTTTGTCGGGTGATGGGTTTGCCTGATCCTAGAGGCCAAGGCTCTGGAAATCCGGGCGCTACCAATGTGATGCGGCTCGGTGGCAAAAAGGCCGCAGGAATTACCTTATTAGGCGATATGTTAAAAGGCTTGCTTCCTGTTTTGCTGGCGCAAGCACTCGATGTCGAGTCGCTAGTTTTATCTGTCGTTGTATTTGCTGCTTTTATTGGCCATTTGTATCCTATTTTCTTTGGCTTCAAAGGAGGGAAAGGTGTTGCGACTTCATTTGGTGTGTTTTTGGGGGCTCATTGGGGGCTTGGGGTTGCGCTCGCGGTAACTTGGTACGGGATTTATAAGTTATTCAAAATTTCCTCCTTATCTGCCCTTGTTGCTTCGATATTTGCACCTATTTATGTTTATTTTATTATGGGTATGCAGCCACTCGTTTATGTGGCTGTACTTATTTCGCTTATCCTCATTTGGCGTCATAAAAGCAATATTCAGCGGCTTTTGGCGGGCGAGGAAAAATAGCGCTTATGCTTTGTAGAGCTCGTTAATTGGCCAACGGGGTTTTGCTTGAATAGCGAGCGATTCGGATTGCTGCGCCTTTAAGTGTTGACTGCCTGCGTAGGCAATCATTGCGCCGTTATCTGTGCAGAATTCGGGTCTGGGGAAAAAGATTTCTGCTCTTTCCTTGATGGTCATCTTGGTTAGTGTTTCGCGAATGTGTCTGTTGGCGCTAACACCGCCAGCGACCACTAGGCGATTTAGTCCGGTTTGCTGAAGTGCGCGTTTGCACTTTATGGCTAGAGTTTCGGCCGTGGCTTTTTGGAAGGCGAGAGCGACATCGGCTTTATCTTGATTGGTTTGCTCGGTATTGTGCAAAGTGTTCATAGTAAAAGTTTTTAGTCCGCTAAAACTAAAATCGAGTCCCGGACGATCAGTCATTGGACGTGGAAATTTAAATCTATCTGGGCTCCCTTGTTCGGCCAGTTTTGCTAATAAAGGCCCACCGGGATAGGCAAGCCCCAGCATTTTAGCTGCCTTATCAAAAGCTTCACCCGCCGCATCATCAAGCGATTCGCCAAGTAATTCATAGTGGCCAATGCTGGCAACTTTGACTAATAAAGTATGTCCGCCTGAAATAAGGAGTGCGACAAAGGGAAATTTTGGCGGATTGTCTTCCAGCATGGGCGCTAATAAATGGCCTTCCATATGATGTATGGCAATGGCGGGAATGCCCCATGTCCAAGCTAGGCTTTTTGCCGTTGCTGCACCTACTAAGAGCGCGCCGATTAAGCCGGGGCCGGCAGTATAAGCGATGCCGCCTATATCTGTTTTAGATAGTTTGCTGTGCTTTAAGCATTCGTCGATCAGTGGAATAAGTTTGCGAATATGATCGCGCGACGCTAATTCTGGAACGATTCCGCCATACAGGTTGTGCATCGCGATTTGGCTGTATAAACAGTGATGAATTAGCCCTTTTTCGCTATGATAAATGGCAACGCCAGTTTCATCGCAAGATGTCTCTATACCTAAAATATGCATTGGTTTGATTTTAAAAAAATTGCTGCTATAATCGAGGGTTTCGCTGGCTGACATATTTTATATTAGCTAGCCCAATAAACCTTAAACTCAATAGAATTCAAGAACTGGATTTTAGCAAACTGGAAAAATTTATGCCTGCAATTAAAATTAAAGAAAACGAACCATTTGATATCGCTTTACGTCGCTTTAAACGTTCTTGTGAGAAAGCAGGTGTTTTGTCTGAAGTACGTCGCCGTGAGTTTTATGAAAAGCCAACGGCAGAGCGTAAGCGCAAAGCAGCGGCGGCAGTTAAACGCCACCTTAAGAAGCTATCTCGTGAACGTTATGCCTTGAAAAACTTACGTCGTGGTCGTCCTCAACTGTAAGTCATGACTACTATGCAAAGTCGTCTTAAAGACGAAATGAAGCAGGCAATGAGAGACAAAGAAAAGTCTCGTTTAGGGACGATTCGGTTAATCATGGCTGCGATCAAGCAGATAGAAGTGGATCAGCGAATTGTTTTAGATGATGAGCAAGTTATTGCGACATTAGATAAAATGCTTAAGCAGCGCAGAGAGTCGATAAGACAATACCGTGATGCAGGGCGTGAGGATTTGGCGGAAGTTGAAGAGGCCGAGGTAGTGGTCATTCAAGATTTCTTGCCTCAAGCGTTGACTGAAGAAGAAATTGTAGAAATGGTTAAAGTTGCTATTGCAGACTGTTCGGCAAGCTCAATTAAGGACATGGGCAAGGTAATGGCTTTATTAAAACCTGCTATGCAGGGACGGGCAGATATGGCTGTTGTCAGCGTAAAAATAAAGGCAGCATTAGGCATTTGATCTTTAGCTGATTATGGCAGGTAAGATCCCGCGATCATTTATTGATGATTTATTGGTCAGGGTCGATATTATTGATCTTATTGATAGTTATGTCCCATTAAAAAAGACGGGGAGCAGCTATGTAGCGCGCTGCCCTTTTCATGCTGAAAAAACGCCGAGCTTTGCGGTAACTCGTAATAAGCAGTTATATCATTGCTTCGGTTGTGGTGCGGGCGGTAATGCTATTAGTTTTTTAATGGATTACAGCCATCTTAATTTTGTTGAGGCGGTAGAGGATTTAGCTGATTTTGTTGGTGTAGAGGTACCAAGAGAAGCTAGCGTAGGTCCGGTAAAGAAAAATAATACGGCAGAAATTTTGCAAGTGCTCGAGCAGGTGACGGGCTTCTATATCGATCAATTACGCGATAATGTCAGTGCTAAGGTTGCTGTTGATTATTTTAAATCGCGTGGTTTAAGTGGTGAAGTGGCGCGTGAGTTTTTGTTGGGATATGCGCCGGCAGGCTGGGATGCTCTGAGTAAGCGCTTTAAGCCGCAGCAACTTATCGATGCTGGCTTAGTGATTACTAAGGATGACGGTTCAGTGTATGACCGGTTTCGTGATCGAGTTATTTTTCCTATTCGTAATCGTCGCGGCAGGGTATTGGGTTTTGGTGGCCGCGTTTTAGATGACTCTTTGCCTAAATATCTAAATTCTCCTGAAACAGCCGTATTTCATAAAGGTCGTGAGGTTTATGGTCTGTATGAATTGTTGGCTAAAAATGCTAAGCCTGAGAGAATTCTTGTTGTTGAGGGCTACATGGATGTGATTGCCCTATCTCAGTTTGGCTTGGGTTATGCAGTAGCGACCTTAGGCACGGCAACCTCTAAAGAGCATTTGGAATTATTGTTTCGCTTTAGTTCCGAGATTATCCTGTGCTTTGATGGCGATAAAGCGGGGAGGACTGCTTCTTGGCGGGCTGTCGAGGCTGCTTTGCCGAGTCTCAAGGATGGGCGGCAAGTAAAAATTATGCAGTTGCCTGCAGGAGATGATCCTGATGTCTTGGTTAGGCAAGAAGGACTTGCTGCTTTTGAGCGGCGTATCGCCTCTGCAACTAGTTTATCAGCATTCTTTTTTGATCGATTAAAGCAAGGGCTGAATCTCAATGATTTAGAAGGTCGTGCAAGTTTAGCGAGCAAAGCAAAAGGATATTTGGAAAAGATACCTAGTGGTGTTTTTCAAAATCTTATGCTGGAAAAATTAAAAGAACTATCTAAGGTAGATCAGTTGGACTTTTTTGAAAAGCCGACTACGCTTAAAGCTTCAAGGTACAAGCAAAAACAGGCAGATGTAAAGCTGTCGCCAGTAAGAATAGCTATTTCTTTGTTGTTGCAGAATCCTAGCTTGATTGATGTGCTCGAAGAAAAAAATATAAATTGGCAGAGTTTGGATTTTCCAGGTGTAAGCTTATTGAAATCAATAGTTGAAATTATTGTTCAGAGCCCTAATATTAATTTACCTAGCTTGTTGGAGTACTTTAGAGGGAAAGAGGAAGAAGGCTATATAAGTGTAATGATGAATCATGACTTTTTTATCTCGGGAGACGAAGTAAAAGAGGAATTTTCAGGAGCAATTGACAGGTTAATTAATCAAGGCCAGGAGAGTCGTCTTGATCAATTAATTGCAAAGGAAAGGGCGAGGGGTTTGAGTGAGCATGAACGAAAGGAATTGTTAAATATGTTGGCCAACCGTAAGTAAAGCAATTTTTCTATATCAGACATTTTTGATGTAGTGTCTTTAAGGTAAATAATGAATCAAGAACAGCAGCAGTCCCAGCTTAAACAATTAATTGCAAAAGGTAAGTCGCAAGGTTATTTAACTTATGCGGAGGTCAATGATCACTTGCCAAGTGATATTGTCGATCCTGAGCAAATTGAAGATATTATCGGCATGATTAATGATCTTGGTATCAAGGTCCATGAAAGTGCGCCAGAAGATAATGAGGATCTTTCTAATGACGAAGTGACTGCTGATGATGATGATGCGGAAGAGGTTGCTGCACTTGCGTCTGTCGATAGTGAATTTGGTCGTACCACTGACCCTGTCAGAATGTACATGCGTGAAATGGGTTCGGTTGGCCTATTGACGCGACCTGAAGAGTTGAAAATTGCACGTCGAATTGAAGAAGGTCAGCGTCAAATTGTGCGTGCTATTGCTCGTTCTGGCGTGGTTTTAGAGTCTTTGTTTGCAGATTTTGAGACGGTAGGCGAAGAAAACGGTTTGCGTTTGACAGATATTCTTAGTGACTTTGTTGACCTTAATGAGCCAGACTATGATGATTCGAAAGTTGCGGTTGTCGCAGGAGCCGAGGATGGTGACGACGCTGGTGACGATGCTGTAAGTGAGGTGATTGAACCTACTGGCGTTACTTTTGAAGAGGCGCAAGCGAAAATCGAGGAAATTAAAGCTGCTTATAAACTGGTTGAAGCTTCGCTGAAAAAAAATGGTTATAAGCACGAAAAGACAGAGCAGGCAATGGAAGCGCTGTCTGAACGGTTTCTTGAGGTCAAGTGGACGCCACAATATTTTAAAAAGAAAGTTGCATTACTTGATGTAGTTACGCAGAATATTCGTGAACAAGAAAGAGTAGTTTTGGATATTTGCGTTAAGCAGGCAAAAATAAATCGTAAAGAATTTATTGATAAATTTATTTCTAATGAAGCTGATTTGACCTGGTTGTCCGAATATGCAGATAAGGATCCCAGTGTTGCCGCTGTGTTGGCAGCTAATGAAAGGGAAATTAAAAGAGCTCAGGCTCAGTTTAGTGCCATGGAAGAAGCGCATGGCTTGTCTATTGTTGAAATAAAAGATATTAGTCGCCGTGTATCGATTGGCGAGGCAAAGGCAAGGCGTGCGAAAAAAGATATGATCGAGGCTAATTTGCGTCTGGTTATTTCGATTGCAAAGAAATATACTAATCGCGGATTGCAGTTCTTGGATTTAATTCAGGAAGGTAATATTGGCTTAATGAAGGCCGTTGATAAATTTGAGTACCGTCGCGGTTATAAATTTTCTACTTATGCGACATGGTGGATACGTCAGGCAATTACCCGATCTATTGCGGATCAGGCGAGAACCATCCGTATTCCGGTGCATATGATCGAAACGATTAATAAATTGAATCGTATTTCTCGTCAAATTATGCAAGAAAAAGGCCGTGAGGCAACGCCTGAAGAATTGGCTGTGCATATGGAGATGCCGGAAGATAAGGTGCGCAAGGTGCTTAAGATTGCAAAAGAGCCTATTTCAATGGAAACGCCAATCGGTGACGATGAAGATTCACATTTAGGTGATTTTATTGAAGATTCAAAGATGCTTTCTCCTGTAGAGTCTGCTACAATTGCCGGTCTCAAAGAATCGACGCAAAGTGTGTTGGCCGGATTGACAGCAAGAGAGTCGAAGGTCTTACGTATGCGTTTTGGTATTAATATGAATACTGACCATACCTTGGAAGAGGTTGGAAAACAATTTGATGTGACGCGTGAACGTATCCGTCAAATTGAAGCAAAGGCGCTACGTAAATTACGTCACCCTTCTCGATCGGATCAGCTTAAGTGCTTTTTGGATTCGGATTAAGTCGTGTTCTTTGTTAAAGTTTAGGGCCCTTAGCTCAGTTGGTTAGAGCATCCGACTCATAATCGGCAGGTCCCCAGTTCGAGTCTGGGAGGGCCCACCATATATTAAAGGTTGCAGATGCAACCTTTTTTTTTATCTGAAATTCATGCGCGAGCTGTTTTCAGTCTTTTTATATTTATCCCTTGTATAAAAAAGGATCATATTTATGAGCAATAACTATATTTTTACTTCTGAATCCGTTTCAGAAGGGCATCCCGATAAGGTTGCCGATCAAATTTCTGATGCTATTTTAGATGCATTGCTAGCGCAAGACCCTAAGTCAAGAGTTGCTTGTGAAACGTTGGTAAAAACTGGGATGGTGATTATCGCTGGTGAAATTACCACGGACGCTTGGGTTGATACTGAAGAGGTTGTGAGAAAGGTTGTTCATGATATAGGCTATAACAGCTCGGATATAGGGTTTGATGCGGCAAGTTGTGCGGTATTGAATGCCATTGGTAAGCAGTCGGCAGATATTGCTCAGGGTGTTGATGATAGTGAGGATCATGAGCAGGGTGCTGGCGATCAGGGCTTAATGTTTGGTTATGCGAGTAATGAAACGGATGTGCTAATGCCCGCACCGGTTACTTATGCACATCTTTTAATGAGACGTCAGGCGGAAGTGCGTAAAAATGGTACTTTGCCTTGGTTGCGCCCAGATGCAAAAAGTCAGATTACTTTTCGTTATGAAAATAACAAGCCTGTTGCTATTGATGCGGTCGTTTTATCGACACAGCATTCGCCTGAAATGGGTGGTAAATTATTAGAAGAAGCAGTTATGGATGAAATTATCCTGCCTACTTTACCTAAAGAGTGGTTACATAAAGGTACAAAATATTTTATTAATCCAACGGGTCAATTTATTATTGGCGGCCCTGTGGGTGATTGTGGTTTAACCGGTCGTAAAATTATTGTCGATACTTACGGTGGTATGGCGAGACACGGTGGGGGGGCTTTTTCTGGTAAAGATCCATCAAAAGTAGATCGTTCAGCCGCTTATATGTGTCGTTATGTCGCTAAGAATATTGTTGCTGCTGAGTTAGCAGAGCGCTGTGAGATTCAAGTTTCTTATGCAATAGGCGTAGCTGAACCTACCTCTATCAGTGTGGAGACTTTTGGTACAGGTAAAATGAGCGAAGATCGTTTGGTGCAAATCATTAGAGAAGTATTTGATTTGAGACCCAAAGGCTTAATTGCTATGCTTGATTTATTAAAGCCTATCTATTTACCAACGGCCACTTATGGTCATTTTGGTCGTACGGAAGATACCTTTAGCTGGGAAAAAACGGATAAAATTGATGCTTTAATAAGCGCAGCTGGCCTTTAACAATGAAATATACGGGATAATAAAATGAGCGAACAAGATTATAAAGTTGCAGATATGTCTTTGGCCGAATGGGGCCGTAAAGAAATTTTAATTGCTGAAACAGAAATGCCGGGTTTAATGGCGTTGCGTGAAGAGTTCGGTGCGGCGCAGCCTTTAAAAGGGGCGCGTATTGCGGGCTGTTTGCATATGACTATTCAAACTGCCGTTTTAATTGAAACGTTAATGGCTTTGGGTGCTGAAGTACGTTGGTCTTCATGTAATATTTTTTCTACACAAGATCAAGCGGCCGCAGCAATGGCAGCCGCAGGTATCCCGGTATTTGCCTGGAAAGGCGAAACAGAAGAAGAAGCTGAATGGTGTATTGAGCAAACCATTATCGGCCCTAATGGCTGGCGTCCAAATATGATTTTGGATGACGGTGGTGATTTAACCGTGATGCTGCATGAAAAATTTCCAGAACTCATGGCGGATGTAAAAGGCCTTTCTGAAGAAACAACAACCGGTGTACTGCGTTTATACGAGATGGTGGCTAAAGGTGCTTTAAAAGTTCCTGCGTTTAACGTTAACGATTCGGTCACCAAATCAAAATTCGATAATCTTTACGGCTGTCGTGAGTCTTTAGTTGACGGTATTAAGCGTGCAACGGATGTCATGATCGCGGGTAAAATTGCCGTTGTTTGTGGTTATGGTGATGTCGGTAAAGGTTGCGCGCAGTCTCTGCGTGGTTTAGGTGCTACCGTTTGGATTACAGAAATTGATCCAATTTGTGCGCTACAGGCATCAATGGAAGGTTTTCGTGTCGTTACTATGGAATACGCCGCGCCTTTAGCGAATATCTTTGTTACTGCAACGGGTAATTACCATATTATTACCCATGACCACATGGCTGCGATGAAAAACAATGCCATTGTTTGTAATATCGGCCACTTTGATTCAGAGATCGAAATTGCAGCGCTGCGTCAATACCAGTGGGATAATATTAAGCCACAAGTGGATCATGTTATTTTTCCTGATGGCAAAAAATTGATCGTATTAGCTGAAGGTCGCTTAGTGAACTTAGGTTGTGGCACCGGACATCCTAGCTTTGTTATGTCTAATTCATTTTGTAACCAAGTGCTAGCACAAATGGAGTTATGGGAAAATGCCGCTGACTATGACAATAAAGTCTATATTTTACCTAAGAAATTAGATGAAAAAGTCGCACGTTCACATTTAGCGCAATTAGGTGTGCAGTTAACACAGCTTACCGCAGAGCAAGCTAAATATATTAGTGTGCCAGTTGAAGGTCCATATAAAGCAGATCATTACCGTTACTAAGCAGCCTTGCTAACGGGTTTGTTGTAAAAGGGCTTTAGCTGCGTCTATTGATGGCGTGTCTATAAGCCCGTTTTGCTTTTTATTATTGCTCTGATGCTGAAAATTTTATGACCAAAACAAACAAAGCAAACTTATTTAGTTTTGAATTTTATCCGCCAAAAACAGCCGACGGGGCGGTAAATTTAGCGAAAGTTCACCAAGAATTAGCGCAGTTAAATCCCGACTTTTTTTCGGTTACCTTTGGTGCGGGTGGCTCTACGCGGGATAAAACTTATGATACTGTCGTTAAAATTCAACAAAATGGCGTATCTGCGGCACCGCATTTGTCTTGCGTTGCTTCGACTAAAGAAAATATTCTGGAAATTTTACAAAACTATCGCGAGCATGGCGTTTCTAAAATCGTCGCCTTACGCGGGGATTTGCCTTCAGGTATGATGTCGGCTGGCGAGTTTCGCTACGCTAATGAATTAGTTGAATTTATCCGCGCAGAAACCGGTGATCATTTTCAGATTCATGTTGCTGGTTATCCAGAGGTGCATCCACAGGCGCGCAGCGCGCAGGCGGACTTTGATAATTTTAAGCGTAAAGTTGATGCCGGTGCAAATGCGGTGATTACCCAGTATTTCTATAATGCTGAAGCCTATTTTCACTTTCTGGATAAATGCGAAAAGAGTGGTATCAATATTCCTATCGTGCCAGGCATTATGCCGATTACCAATTATTCACAGTTGTTCCGCTTTTCCGATATGTGTGGCGCGGATATTCCACGCTGGATGCGTAAAACCTTGGAAGGCTTTGGTGATGATCGTGAGTCAATTATTGCTTTTGGTGAACAAGTGGTTTCTAAATTATGTCAGGAATTGCTGGATAATGGCGCGCCGGGCTTGCATTTTTATACTATGAATCAATCGAAACCGACCTTAGCAATTTGGGATAATTTAAAATTCTAAAGGTGGTTTGAGTAAATTATCAAGGCAGGCAAGACAGTCTATGTTTTGTCTGCCTTTTTTGTTGGTGCGAGGGAGTATAAATGAGAGTATCAAGATTATATTTAGACACGCCGCTGACTGCACAAGAAACGATAGCATTAGATGAAGATTGTGCGCATTATGTGCGCACTGTTTTACGTTTAAAAAAAGCCTATTTAGTCACTTTATTTAATGGCCAGGGCGGCGAGTATCAAGCTGAAATTATTGAAGTGTCGCGTAAACAGGTCTTGGTGAAAGTCTTGAATTTTATTGAGCGTGATGTTGAATCGCCGTTGCAAGTAGTGCTGGGTTTAGGTATCTCGCGCGGTGAGCGCATGGATTTTGCTGTGCAGAAATCGGTGGAATTAGGCGTTGCGCAAATCTCACCGTTAATCACAGAGCATTGTGTGGTGCAGCTAAAAGGCGATAAGGAAAGTAATAAAATCCGCCATTGGCAGAAAATCGCACAGCACGCGAGCGAGCAAAGTGGGCGCACAGTTATGCCGGCTGTTGACACTGTTGAGCTTTTAGCTGATTGGCTTGAGCGGCAATCTGGGCTTAAGGTGTTCTTGGATCCTTTTGCTGTGCAGACTTTGTCAGATTTAAACCCAGAAAATAATAAAGTGACTTTATTGGCTGGGCCTGAAGGTGGGTTTTCTGAGCAAGAGCGCGAAATAGCCGAGCAAGCTGGGTTTATTCCGGTACGATTAGGGCCACGGGTATTACGTACAGAAACAGCCGCTTTGGCGGCTTTAACCGCTGTTCAAGTGTTATGGGGTGATTTAGAGTGTGGCGATGCTTAAAAAAATTGCCATTGGCTTAGTGCCTTTAGCGTTGTTATTGCTCTACACTTGTATTGCCTGTGTTATTGGCTATGGTATTTTTATCTTTATTAATGGCGCGGCTGAGTTACATCGAATTATCAGTCGAGTAACGCAAGCGCTCTTAATATTAAGTATTTATCCTGCTATGTGCTATTTGCATATTAGCGCAAAGCAGGTGGGTTTTGTGAGGTTTAGACAATTTCTTAAGCAAATGTCCGGGGGTATTATCTTGGGTTTGTGCACTTTACTGCCCGTGTTATTACTCAGTTATGCTTTAGATATTACAGTTTTTGATGCGACCAAAGTCTGGACGCCAGAGAAAGTCTTGGTTAAATTATTGGCAGCCTTTGCTTTGGCTGTGTTAATTTCTCTTTTAGAGGAGCCGATGTTTCGAGGGATTTTAATTTCGGCATACCTAAAACGTCTTGGTATAGCAGCGACAATATTTATTAGTTCGTTTTATTATGCCATATTGCATTTCATTAAAGCGCGCACAGCCATCTCCGTTAGAGATGTGCGCTTGACTGATGGTTTTTATCTTGCGCTAGAGGCTTTACAAAACTTATTAAAGCCAGAGCATTTAGGGGCGTTGTGGGCTTTAATGATGGTTGGTGTGTTTTTGGCGGTTATGCGCACCCGCCTGCAATTGAGTCTGGCTTGGTGTATAGGTTGTCATGCTGCGTGGGTGTGGCAGATTAAAATGGCGCATCAATTGGTTAGCGTCAATCCCCATTCGGATTTGATTTATTTGGTCAGCCCTTATGATGGTGTAATAGGGCCTATGGTGGCAATGTGGCTAACTTTGGTCGTTATCGCGTATTTTATGTATGAAAAATTTTTCAGTAAGTAATGATCACCTCTACTTGGATTAAGTAGAGGTGATCAATAGTCTAGTCTCTAAAATTATTAAATTGTAGTGGTTGGTCTAGATCCTGACTGCGCAATAGCTGCATAGCCTCTTGCAGGTCATCTCTTTTTTTGCCCGTTACTCTGATTTTTTCGCCTTCAATCGCGGTCTGTACTTTGATTTTGCTGTCTTTAATGGCTTTAATAATTTTTTTTGCTAAAGGCTTGTCGATACCTTCTTTTAGGGAAATGGGCTGTTGAGCGGTTTTTACGCCTTCTTTGACATCTCCGGTTTCTAGACAGCTAATATCAATACCGCGCTTGGTCATTTTAGAAAATAAAATGGGCAACATTTGCTGTAATTGGAATGTCGAAGCAGCTTTCATTAAAATAGTTTCGTCCTTTAGCTCAAACTCTGCATTAGAGCCTTTAAAGTCAAAGCGCGCTCCGACTTCTTTGTTGGCTTGGTCTAGGGCGTTTTGAGCTTCGTGCATATCAAGTTCTGAAACAATGTCAAAAGAGGGCATGTTAAATCCTGTGGTCTTAATTTTGAATGTAGTGGTTTTTTATTTTACTGATTTCAGTCGTGCGTAGCTTATTAATGGCTATGCCAATGTCTTTGCCTTGTAAATTTCCATTTAAAACAGTTGAGCTGTCTATCCCAGATCCTGCTTTTTGCGCAGCTAAAATATAATTAGCTTGAGGGTAAGCTGTCGTTTCAAGTCCTAAGCGGCCTTTAGCATCAGCTTCGCAGGCAAGTAAAAAGTCATGCAATTGATTGTCGGCTTTAAATGCATTGAGGCTCGCTAGGGTAGTGCACAGTGTTGATGCTTTTAATTCAAAGGCGCGATGGCAATGCGTATGATATTGCATGACTTGCAGTGCTAATTTTTGATAATGATTAGGTACACGCAGTCGAGAGCAGAGTGCCGTTAATGCACTTAAGCCTAATGTTTCATGGCCATGATGACTAGGCCAATTCGCTTTTGGCGTTAGGGCTTTACCAAGGTCATGGGTTAAGGCGGCAAAACGTACCGTAGTTTTATCGCTTAATAGCACGACTTGATCCAAAACCATGAGTGTATGTAGGCCGGTATCAATTTCAGGGTGATAAACAGCTGTTTGCGGGACGCCAAATAAGGCATCAATTTCTGGAAAAATCCGCGCTAAGGCACCGCAATCACGTAAGGCTTGAAAATAAGCCGAAGGCGATTGCTCGCTTAGGGCTTTGGCTGTTTCCGCCCAAACACGGTCAGGAACGAGATGATCGATTTCACCTTGCTCAACCATAGTTTGCATGAGTTTCTGTGTTTCTGGTGCAATATGAAAGCCAAGATGTTGATAGCGGGCACAAAAACGCGCGATACGTAAAACGCGTACAGGGTCTTCGCAAAAAGCCGGGGATATATGGCGAAACACTCTGTTTTTCAGGTCTTCCTGGCCACCATAGGGGTCGATAATTGCGCCATTATCTAACATCGCCATGGCGTTAATGGTTAAATCGCGGCGCAGTAAGTCTTCTTCTAAGCTAACGTCTGGCGTTGCGCAAACAGCAAAGCCTTTATAGCCATGAGTGGTTTTTCTTTCGGTGCGTGCGAGTGCGTATTCGTCTTTTGTCTGTGGGTGCAGAAAAACAGGGAAGTCTTTGCCTACTTCGGTAAAGCCTTTTTGCAGCATAGCTTCTGGTGTTTCTTCTAGTACTACCCAATCGCGCTCGCGCACCGGTAGATTGAGAAGTGTGTCACGTACAGCGCCGCCAACTAAATAGGCTTTCATCATGTTCAGTTTATTATCTTTTTTAATATTAAGATGCATGATAAAGGATTCAGTGCTAATTTGGCAATCAGCTGATGTGTTGGTCTTTTAGCTTTATTAAGGGGGTGGATATAATGGTGAAATATTTTTTATGTTAGATATTATCTTGATTTGTTTGGTCTTTGGTGGTCTTTCGGGGATTTTGGCTGGGCTTTTTGGTATTGGTGGCGGTTTGGTTTTGGTGCCTTTTTTTGCGCTGTTGTTTGAGCAGCAAGGTATTGCTGGTGAGTTGATTATGTTAATGGCGGTTGCCACGTCATTGGCAACGATGATTGTAACCTCGATAGCCGCAGTACTTGCGCATCAGCGCCTGGGAGCGGTTATTTGGCCTTATGTGTGGCAGTTATCCGGTGGTGTTGTTGTGGGGGTTGTTGCCGGTGCGTATGCAGCTTATTATCTTTTATCGGTAAACTTACGTTTAATTTTTGCCTTGTATATGTTATATGTCGCTATGCAGATGGCAATGCAGTTACGGGTTGAGGTTGCTGTGCAGACAAAAAAACTGACTGGCCAAGTTTTAAGCATGGCTGGTTTGGCGATAGGTTTTGCTTCAGCTGTTTTAGGTATAGGGGGCGGCTCGCTTACGGTGCCTTTTTTAGCTAGGTTTCATGTGCCTATGCGTAATGCGGTCGCCGTTTCCAGTGCTTGTGGTTTGCCTCTTGCGCTTGCAGGCAGTATCAGTTATGCGCTGTTGGGTTGGCAAAAAGTCGGCTTGCCCGTGGGCAGTTTTGGCTATGTTTATTTGCCCGCATTTGTCGGTGTGGTGCTCAGTAGTATGTTGTTTGCCCCTATTGGTGCTAAATGGGCCAATAGCTTGCCAACCAAAAAGTTAAAGCAGTATTTTTCTATCTTGTTGTTTATTGTGGCCGGAAAATTATTATGGCCTTTTATTAATTGATTGGGAGAGAGGCATGGCAGAATTTAAAAAGTATCGTTGTTTGGAGTGTGAGCATGTCTACGATGAAGCGAAGGGTGATCCAGATAGCGGCCTTGCACCAGGCACATTATGGGCTGATATTCCAGAGGATTGGGCCTGTCCCATCTGTGGTGCGCCGAAAAGTTTTTATGAGTTGATTGTCTAGTTTTGGTCAGTCGGCAAGTCATGCTAATAAACAACTATTAACAAGTTGCTGACTTATAGTATAATCATCGGTTAATTTTTATTTCTTGAACGGAAAATATCATGCAAATTATCCAGGAAGCCTTAACTTTTGATGATGTGTTATTAGTGCCGGCTCACTCAACTGTGATGCCGCGTGAAGTGTCAATGGTTACCAAGTTGACGCGTAATATTTCATTGAATATCCCGCTGGTTTCAGCGGCAATGGATACTGTTACCGAGTCAAGATTGGCTATCGCGATAGCTCAAGAAGGCGGTATCGGTATTATTCATAAGAATATGACCGTAGAGCAACAAGCGCATGAAGTGCGTCGTGTTAAAAAATACGAGAGTGGCGTTATCAGAGAGCCTATTACCGTTGCATCGACAGCAACTGTACGTGACGTTATGGCGTTGACTAAGCAAAAAAATATTTCAGGCGTGCCTGTTGTTGACGGTAATGAATTGGTTGGTATTGTCACTAGTCGTGATTTACGTTTTGAAACGCGACTTGATGAGTCTATTGCTAATGTTATGACGCCTAAAGCCCGCTTAATCACAGTAAAAGAAGATTTTACTAAGCAAGAAGCGTTAACTCTGCTGCATGAACACCGCATCGAAAAAGTACTGATTGTGAATGATGATTTTCATTTACGCGGGATGGTCACGGTAAAAGACATACAAAAAGCTAAAGATTATCCTCATGCTTGTAAAGACGAGCTAGAGCGTCTACGTGTGGGCGCGGCCGTCGGTACTGGAGCAGGTACTGAAGAACGTATTGCGGCATTAGTTGCCGCAGGCGTTGATGTGATTGTCGTTGATACGGCACACGGGCATTCTCAAGGTGTATTAGATCGCGTGCGCTGGGCTAAACAAAACTATCCAGATTTACAGGTCATTGGCGGCAATATTGCTACTGCTGCGGCAGCACTTGCTTTAGTAGAGGCGGGTGCTGATGGCGTTAAAGTCGGTATTGGTCCGGGTTCTATTTGTACCACGCGGATTGTTGCTGGTGTCGGTGTGCCACAAATTTCTGCCGTTGATAATGTTGCTCAAGCCTTAAAAGGGACAGGTGTTCCCTTGATTGCTGATGGTGGTATTCGTTATTCAGGTGATATGGCAAAAGCTTTAGCAGCTGGCGCGCATTCGGTGATGCTAGGTGGTCTTTTTGCAGGAACAGAAGAAGCGCCGGGTGAAATTGAATTATACCAGGGGCGTTCTTATAAAGCGTATCGTGGTATGGGCTCCATTGGTGCCATGGCGCAACAACAAGGTTCAAGTGATCGCTATTTTCAGGAAGATGCCGATTCTTCAGATAAATTAGTCCCTGAAGGTATTGAAGGTCGTGTTCCTTATAAAGGGACTTTGCTCGCTATTATTCATCAATCTATTGGTGGCATTCGCGCCAGCATGGGGTATACCGGTAGCGCAACCATTGAAATTTTACATGACAAAGCAGAATTTGTCCGTGTGACTAGCGCAGGCATGCGTGAAAGTCATGTGCATGATGTTACTATCACTAAAGAAGCGCCAAATTATCGGGCGTAGTTTTTAGCGCATAATTGTTACCAATCGAGGCTCCTAGTGAGCCTCGATTTGTTTATACAACCTAGTCGTATTCAACATTAAAGAGATTGACCGTGAATCAACATTCAACTACAGATATCCATGCCCACAAAATCCTGATTTTAGATTTTGGCTCACAGTACACGCAGCTTATTGCGCGTCGTATTCGTGAAATTGGTGTTTATTGTGAAATTTATTCTTGTGATTGCACCGACGAAGAGGTTTTACAGTTTGGCGCAAAAGGGATTATTTTATCCGGTGGTCCTGAGTCAGTGACTTTAGGCAACACTCCGCGAGCTCCGCAGGCTGTTTTTACTGCTGGCGTACCTGTATTAGGGATTTGTTATGGTATGCAAACTATGACTGAGCAACTTAATGGCAAAGTTGAATCCTCAGATCACCGAGAATTCGGCTATGCCCAAGTCCGCGCGCGTGGCCATTCTAAATTATTAAAAGATATAGAAGACGATGTTACGCCCGAAGGTTTTGGCTTATTAGATGTGTGGATGAGTCATGGCGATCGTGTGGTCGAATTACCAGAGGGCTTTAAGCTGATTGCCAGTTCGGATGGTGCGCCGATTGCTGGGATTGCTAACGAAGCAAAAGATTTTTATGGTGTGCAGTTTCACCCCGAAGTGACCCACACCAAACAAGGTGGCCGCATGTTAAGTCGTTTTGTCTTAGATATTTGTGACTGTGATGCCTTATGGGATTCTACGCATATTATTGATGAAAATATTCAACTTATTAAAGAAAAGGTCGGTACAGATCAGGTCATTTTGGGCTTATCAGGCGGTGTTGATTCCTCGGTTGTCGCCGCTTTATTGCATAAAGCGATAGGTGCGCAGTTAACTTGTGTGTTTGTTGATACTGGATTATTGCGCTTACACGAAGGTGATCAAGTAATGGCTATGTTTGCAGAAAACATGGGCGTTAATGTCATTCGTGTTGATGCAGAACAGCGTTATTTAGCCGCTTTAGCCGGTAAAAGTGACCCCGAGCAAAAACGCAAAATCATCGGCAACTTATTTATTGAAATTTTCGATGAACAAGCCGCTAAATTAACCGATGCAAAATGGCTGGCGCAAGGCACGATTTATCCCGATGTCATTGAATCTGCAGGTGCGGCAAACGGTAAAGCGCACTTGATTAAATCGCACCATAATGTCGGTGGTTTACCTGAAAATATGAAGCTGAAGTTACTCGAGCCTCTACGTGAATTGTTTAAAGATGAAGTGCGTAAACTAGGCTTAGAATTAGGTTTGCCTGCTAATATGATTCATCGTCACCCCTTTCCAGGCCCCGGTTTAGGCGTACGTATTTTGGGTGAAGTGAAAAAAGAATATGCGGATTTATTGCGTAAAGCCGATGCTATTTTCATTGAAGAATTATATAGGCACGATTTGTATCATACCGTTAGCCAAGCCTTTGCCGTATTTTTGCCGATTAAATCAGTGGGCGTGATGGGCGATGGCCGACGTTATGATTATGTGATTGCGATTCGCGCGGTAGAAACCATTGATTTTATGACCGCACGTTGGGCGCATTTACCCTATGACTTTTTAGGCTTAATTTCCAATCGCATTATCAATGAAGTCGATGGTATTTCCCGTGTGACTTACGATATTTCAGGAAAGCCACCGGCAACGATTGAATGGGAATAAGCCCAGAAGATGAAGCATGGATGCGCCATGCCATTAGGCTGGCGCAGCGCGCGCAAGAGCAGGGCGAAGTACCGGTGGGTGCGCTCGTGGTCTTGGATGGGCAATGCATTGCCGAGGGCTGGAATGTCCCCATTACCACGCATGACCCATCGGCACATGCAGAAATGGTCGCGCTACGACTCGCTGGCAGGCGCTTAGAAAACTACCGTTTAGTCAATAGCACCTTATACGTAACGCTAGAGCCTTGCGTGATGTGCATGGGCGCCATCGCCCATGCGCGAGTTAAGCGTGTGGTGTTTGGCGCGCTCGATGAAAAACGCGGCGCGATCTGTAGTGCTTTAGCATTAGCTAACGCCGATTTTTTAAATCATCAGATTGATTGGCAAGGCGAAGTATTAGCAGAAACCTGTGCTGATTTATTACGTGAATTTTTTCGAGCGAAGCGGAGAAAAGCTAAAGCCTAATGGCCATCATCCTATGCTTTTGTGAGCGTATGAAGATTTAACATTGCTTGTTCTCCATGCTTGTAAAATGGGTGTAATATCAGTCACTCAACACTCAACACTCAACACTCAATGATGAGTAATAGTCAAAGGAGCGCTTAAATGCAAGAACATAACAAAGTTAATACCTTCATACTCGGTTTTTTTATATTTTTAGGTTTATCGACCTTAGGCTATTTATTAGCTAACGCCGCTATCGCAGTTAAAGAATATGAACGTACCGTTACCGCAAAAGGCTTATCTGAGCGAGAATATCCGGCAGATATTATTATTTGGCCGATTCAATTTACCCAAAGCAGTAATGATCTGACTCAGCTTTATAACTCAGTTGATGCCAGTAGCTTAAAAATAAAGCAATTTTTACAGACAAAAGGCATTAACGAAAAGGAAATCTCCTTTTCTTCGCCGGTGATTACCGATAAATCAGCGCAGCAATATGGCGAGGCAAAAGCAGAATTTCGTTATGCAGCCATGCAAACGGTCACGGTTTACTCAGACAACATCAAAGGCGTGCGCGAGATAATGAATGCATTGTCTGAACTGGGCAAAAGTGGCATCGCTTTTACGGGCAATAATTACCCGTCGCAAACGGAATATATTTTTACCCGACTTAATGAGGTTAAGCCTGAGATGATTGAAGAGGCAACCAAACAAGCCAGAGAAGTCGCGCAAAAGTTTGCAGCAGATTCACAAAGCAAATTAGGTAAAATTAAAAAAGCAGCGCAAGGGCAATTTAGTATCAGTGCCCGAGATCAAAACAACCCACATATCAAACAGGTTCGAGTAGTTTCGACAGTTGAATATTATTTGTCGGATTGAATTGACTGCTATTGTTGAAGTCGGCGGGGAAGTGCTCAAGATCAAAGTGGCTGAAAGCTCGGATGATGTTATCTGCGCTTCGCTAGATAAGCTAATCCAACCTAGGTACCCGCCTTATGAGCTATTTCTTCAATGCCTGAGCAAAGGCATCGGCCATAGAGCCTTGTGTTTTTTGCACGGGAGGTTTGGGTTTATGCGCTGCTCTTGATGGGGCATTATCGGTTTTTGTATTGGCCTGCTCACCAGCAGGCGCATCCTTTTTCATTGATAAAGCAATGCGTTTACGGGCGACATCAACTTCAATGACCTTCACCTTAACCATGTCTCCGGTTTTGACCACTTCGCGTGGGTCTTTAACAAAGACGTCGGCTAAATGCGAGATATGTACCAAACCATCCTGATGCACGCCTATATCAACAAAGGCGCCAAAATTAGCCACATTGGTTACAACGCCTTCTAAGGTCATGCCTTCTTTTAAGTCGGTGATTTTTTCGATACCGGCTTTAAAAGTAACACTTTTAAATTCTGGGCGGGGATCGCGACCGGGTTTTTCCAGTTCTTGTAGAATATCGCTGACGGTGGGTAAACCAAAATGTTCATTCGTGTAATCAGCGGGGTTTAAACTGCGTAAGAAACTACTTTTGCCGACCAGCTCATTGATCGGTGTGCCGGTTTTGTTAACAATATCTTCAATCACTGGATAGGCTTCGGGATGAACAGCGGAGGCATCTAGCGGGTTGTCGCCGTTCATAATGCGTAAAAAGCCAGCCGCTTGTTCATAGGCTTTATCGCCTAAACGCGGTACTTTTTTTAGTTGTTTGCGATTTTTAAATGCGCCTTGCTCATTTCTAAAGGCAACAATATTGTGGCTGATGGTATTAGATAAGCCAGAGACTTGTTTGAGTAGGGCGGCAGAAGCGGTATTAACATCCACGCCGACGGCATTGACACAATCTTCGACGACGGCATCAAGTCCACGCGCTAACTGAATTTGGTTAACATCGTGCTGATATTGGCCGACACCGATGGCTTTGGGTTCGATTTTAACCAGCTCTGCCAAGGGATCTTGTAAACGGCGCGCGATAGAAACAGCACCGCGCAGCGATACATCTATATCGGGGAATTCTTGCGAGGCAAGTTCTGAGGCAGAATACACCGAGGCACCGGCTTCAGAAACGGTTATTTTGCTGAATTTTAAATCTTTGTGTTGCTGCATAAGATCGGTAAGCAGTTGGTCGGTTTCGCGTGAACCTGTGCCATTACCGATGCTGACTAACTCAACTTGATATTGTTTGATCAATTTGGCAATCGTTGCGATAGAGGCATCCCATTGATTTCTCGGCGGGTGTGGATAAATAGTTTCGGTGGCGACTAATTTCCCTGTGGTATCCACTACGGCTACTTTTACGCCGGTACGAATGCCGGGATCTAAACCTAAAGTGGTTTTAGCGCCAGCAGGGGCGGCGAGTAATAAATCTTTTAGGTTATTGGCGAAGACTTTGATCGCTTCTAGTTCTGCGGCTTCACGCAATTGTTGTTTTAAGTCTAAATCAATGCGCGTGAATAATTTAACTTTCCAGGCAAAGCGCGCGGTTTCCGCTAGCCAGGCATCCGCAGCTTTGTGGGTGTCGGTCACCTGAATATGCCGTGCGACAATTTGTGCGCACAGTTGATGAGCGGCTTTTTCATCATTACCGGGCAGTAAATTAACATTTAATAAATTCTCGTTACGACCGCGAAATAAAGCTAAAGCGCGATGCGAGGGGATTTTATTGATAGCTTCTTGATAATCAAAATAATCTTTGAATTTAGCGGCTTCGGTTTCTTTATCTTTGGCGACGGTGGCATGAATCATTCCTTTTTGCCAAATGCGCTCACGGAGCGTGCTGATCAGTTCGGCATCTTCTGCAATACGTTCCATAATAATCTGGCGCGCACCCTCTAAAGCGGCACTGGCATCATTAATGGCATGATCGGTATTAATATAACCGGCGGCAAGCTGTTCTGGGTTGGTGTTTCTGTCGTCTAAAATCGCATCCGCTAACGGCTCCAGACCTGCTTCACGCGCGATTTGTGCTTTGGTGCGTCGCTTGGGTTTGTAGGGTAAATATAAATCTTCCAGGCGGGTTTTGCTGTCCGCTTCTTTAATTGCCCGCTCTAAAGCAGGTGTGAGTTTGTCTTGGGAGGCGATGCTTTCCAAAATGGTGTCGCGCCGCGTATTCAGTTCGCGTAAATAAATTAAGCGCTCAGCTAAGAAGCGTAGCTGAATATCATCTAGTCCGCCGGTGACTTCTTTACGATAACGCGCGATAAACGGTACGCTCGCACCTTCATCTAACAGGGTTACTGTGGCTTTAACTTGATGCTGGGTAACGGCTAATTGGTCGGCAATTTTTTTGATAAGGTCCATTTCTTAAGAGGCTTGGTAGTGGCGGAAAGAGAGGCATTGTATCAATATGTACAGTCGCTATAAACAGGCGCTTTGAGTCACTTGGCAATTGACGTTATCATAGTCTGTTTATTGGGTGTGTAGGGGAACATGAAAGCAGCTCTTTTAGCAGGTACGCAATCAGGTTGCGGCAAGACCACAATAATGTTGGCTGTGTTGCAATATTTAACAGCACAGCAGCATCGTATTGTGTCTTTTAAAGCGGGGCCTGACTTTTTGGATCCTTTATGGCATCAGGCGATTACTGGCAAGTGTTCTTATAATCTGGATACGCGCATGATAGGTGCGGCGAATAGTCGGCAGTTATTAGCCAAGCAAGCGGCGATTGCGGATGTGGCGGTTATTGAAGGGGCAATGGGTTTATTTGATGGGCGCTCAGGTGTCGGTGCCAGTGGCTCTAGCGCGGCCTTGGCACAAGCCTTGCAAGTACCGGTTGTCTTGGTCGTTGATGCTAAAGGTATGAGCGGCTCGATGGTGCCCTTGGTGAGTGGTTTTTGCGCGTATGCGGAAAAAATGGGCGTTACTATTGTGGGCATTATCGCTAATCGGGTGGGTAGCGCACATCATGCAAGTTTATTAAAAGCCGTTTTGCAGGAGCAGCAACAGCCGCCTTTAATTGCTTGGATGGCAAAAGATGCGCCGGTATTGCCCGAGCGCCATTTGGGCTTGGTGCGACCTTGTGAAGCTGTTTTACCAGATTTTTTGCCTTTTTTTCATGTTGAAGTAGAGAGCTTATTAGCTTTATTTGCTGACGTTAATCGTCATTTCGCTGAACAGAAGCCGGGGCAATTATTAAAGGGTAAAAAAATCGCTATCGCGCAAGATGCGGCATGTTGTTTTATTTATCCGGCTAATCTGGAATTTTTACAGGCGCAGGGCGCAGCGCTGTTATTTTTCTCGCCGGTCGCGGGTGATGCGATTCCTGAATCGGCTGATACACTATGGTTGCCGGGTGGTTATCCTGAGTTGTTTGCAGACGCTTTATCTCGCTCAAATACGTGGGCTTCCTTGCGTGTCTTTATTGATGCTGGCAAGCCGGTATTAGCGGAATGCGGTGGCGCAATGTTGTTGGGTGAAGCATTAATTGATCTTGATGGCAAGTCTTGGGCGATGGCGAATATTTTACCTTTTCGCTCGAAAATGCAAACCAAGCTGGCTTCTTTAGGCTATCGGGAAGATGCGTCAGGCATTAAAGGGCATGAGTTCCATCATTCCGTGCGTGAGTCTGAGCAAAAATTAGCGCCCTATTTGCAAACGGATCGCGGGGATCAGGGCGTGCGTTATAAACAAGTTCGTGCTTCTTATGTGCATTGGTATTTTGCCAGTGCGCCGGAAGTGATATGTCAATGGTTGAGTGAGAATTAAATGAAAGAAAGAGATCGCCGTCAGGGCATTGTGTTAGTCAATACCGGTGAAGGCAAAGGTAAGTCATCGAGTGCTTTTGGTATGGTATTTCGTGCTGCGGGTTGGGGGATGAAGGTGTGTGTTATTCAATATATTAAAGGAAAATGGCAAACCGGCGAGCAGAAAGCCGCGGAGCGTTTTGACAATATTGAATGGCATGTGTTGGGAGATGGCTTTACCTGGGATACGAAAAATCCTGAGCAGGATATTAAAACCAGCCGTGATATTTGGCAATTCAGCCAACAGAAGATTCGCTCGGAGGAATATGATTTTGTCTTATTAGATGAAATTAATTATTGCTGCGGTTATAACTGGATTTCAGGGCAGGAAATTGCCGATTTTATTACCAATGAAAAGCCGCCTTGGATGCATTTAGTGTTGACAGGGCGCAATGCCGCACCCGAAGTGATTGAAGCTGCGCATACGGTAACGGAAATGACCAAGATTAAACATGCCTATGAACAGGGGATTAAAGCCGCGCAGGGTGTGGAATTTTAGGCGGGATATGTAGGAGCGGCTTCTACAGGTGTTTATCCTTGTCCAGTAGCAAGCGGATTTGTTCGGTTGGAGAAAACTTTAGATTTGTGCCGATGCCCAGCATTGGCGCGCTAAAGCTACGCCCTATCGAAAATAAAACAAAAAATATAACAAATTAAGATGCAGTCACTTTATCCAGAAATAGAACCTTTCCATACCTTCTTTCTCGAAACAGCTAGTCAACATAAAGTTTATGTAGAGCAGTCAGGCAACCCAGAAGGTATTCCTGTGCTGTTTTTGCATGGCGGTCCTTGTTCAGGTACTAGGCCACAACACCGCTGTTTTTTTAATCCCGAGTTGTATCATATTATTTTGTTTGATCAGCGTGGCTGCGGCTTATCTCAGCCTTTTGGTGAATTAGAGGAAAATAATACACAGAATTTAATCGCCGATATGGAACGCATTCGGCAGCAATTGAAAATCGAAAAATGGCTGTTATTTAGCGGCTCGTGGGGCAGTACTTTAGCTTTATTATACGCACAGCAGTTTAAAAACTATGTATTTGGAATTATTGTGCGCGGTGTTTTTCTCGCGCGGCAAGAAGACTTAGAGTGGTTTGCGGGCAATGGTGCCAATCGGATTTATCCTGAGCAATGGCAGGAATTACTCGATAGTTTACCTGTAGATGCTGATAAGGAGCAGCCTATGCGCTCTGTTTTCACTGCTCTATGGGGCGATGATGAAGTGGCGGTGCGCCGAGTAACGCGGGCGTGGATGCAATGGACTAGTCAAGTGGTTTTGGGTGCAGCTTATGATCGTGCTCGACAAGGTGAACATATTACCCAGACAATGGTTGATCAGGTAAAAATGGAATTGCATTATGCGCGGAATCGTTATTTTATTCGCGAGAACCAGGTATTAGAGGGCTGTACTACGCTGCAAGATACCCCGGTCATTATTATTCATGGTCGTTATGACTTTGTCTGTCCTATGCAAGCCAGTTTTAAATTATTTGCGGCTCTGCCTCATGCAGAGTATAAGATTTTGCCAACTGCTGGGCATATTGCGCAAGGCGATGCAATGATCGATGCTTTAGTGGCGGCAACCGATGCCATGGCGGAGAAGCTAAAATGAGCAAACAGAAAAAACGCTTAGTGATCGCTATGACTGGGGCAACGGGTGCAATTTACGGTGTGCGTATGTTACAAGTCTTGCGGCAACAAGACGAATGGGAAGCGCATTTAGTGATTTCTGCCGCAGGCCTGGTTAATTTAAAATATGAATTAGAAATGAGTCGTTCTGAGCTGTATGCTTTGGCCGATGTTACGCATGGCATTGATGATATTGCTTCAACTATTGCCAGTGGCTCGTTTAAAACAGAGGGTGTCATTGTTGCCCCCTGTTCGATGAAAACCTTAGCTGCGATAGCGCATGGTTTCGGCGATAATTTAATCTCGCGCTCTGCGGATGTCGCATTAAAAGAGCGTAGACGTGTGGTTATTATGCCGCGCGAAACACCATTAAATTTAGCACATATTCGCAATATGGCGAGCGCTACAGAAATGGGGGCGATTATTTTTCCGCCGATGCCAGCATTTTATAATAAATCCAATTCGATTGCGGCAATGGTTGATGACGGAGTAGGGCGGGTGTTGGATATGTTTGGTGTTAATGTAGCAGGGTTATTTACGCCTTGGGAAGGGTTGTAAGGCAAAATAAGCCTAAATCATCATTATTATATGAGCTTTTAAATAACGGATGTTACGCACGCTTCAGGTAGAATATGATCTGAAGCGAATCAAAAAAAATCATAAGGCATTGATTCATAAAAATCGGTGCCTAATATCAATTAAATAATCAAAATTGCAAAAGAAGTAACAAGCGTAGTTCAGATAGTCGCTCTATTATGGGCTGTTTTTTGGGTGCTTTATATAAACTCCGCGACCAAGCAGCGCCGATTTCTCTGGAGATGGAAGCTAGTTGTAGCGTATTCATACCTCTCACCATTGAGTACTCGTGCATTAAAATGATAGCCAATTATTCTTACTCCAGAGTGTTAAGTGTAATGTAGTAGAATGCGATCTTTCAGCAAAGAGTAACTGAATAGAGGAAATATTTTGAGCAATTATTAACTCTATCTGCCGGTGCTTGGAAAATCCTTTTAATAAGCTATTTGGCCAGGTCTATTAGTGATGAGCAGAGAATAGTCTCTAGGCTGTTGTTAATAGATTTAAGATTAGAGGCAAACCATTGATAAAAAAAACCAGCTTTACACTTATAACGCTTGCTCTCCTTGTGATCGCTAATTTCTTTTTCTGGGCCTACATAAATCGTCCTGACAAAGTGCAATCTTGGGTTGGACCGATGATGGGCGTAGCCTTTAATCCTATGCGCGAGCATCATGATCCGACAAAAGGTCTTTATCCTGGTGAGGCGAAAATCAATGAGGATCTGTCTTTAGTAGCCGGCCGTGTTCATGCAGTACGTACCTATAGTGTTCAGAACGGCCTTGAGCGAGTCCCTGAACTTGCGGCACAGCATAATCTAAATGTCACCCTTGGCGCATGGATTAGTAGCGATCCTGTAGAAAGTCAAAAAGAAGTTGATGCTTTAATTAGCCTTAGTCGTAATAAACATAGTGATAACATTGTGCGTACCCTGGTTGGTAATGAGTCTCTGCTGCGCAAAGAAGTAACTGTTGATGAGCTTATTGCTTACCTTAAGCAGGTTCGTAAACGTTCATGGCGTCCGATTAGTACTTCAGAGACCTGGGATATATGGTTAGCTCACCCCGAACTAGCCGAGCAAGTGGATTTTATTGCAGCACATATCTTGCCTTACTGGGAAGGTATTCCTGCTGAGCAAGCCGTTGATTATGTCTTCGATCGTTATCAGGCACTGCGTGATGCTTTTCCTAATAAACCTATCGTTCTAACCGAGGTTGGCTGGCCGTCAGATGGTCAGCCGATACGTGGGGCAACGGCCAGCAAAGCCAATCAGGTAAAATTTCTCCGTGATTTCCTGAATCGCGCAAAACAACAAAAGTTAACTTACTATATAGTAGAGGCATTTGATCAGCCGTGGAAGCAATCCATGGAAGGCTCTTCAGGCGCGTACTGGGGTATATTTACCGCAGATCGGCAAGCTAAATTCCAGATGCAGGGCGATGTGTTTAATATGCCTGACTGGCAAGACTGGGCTTTTGGTGCGGCGATTCTAAGTATGCTCTTAATGATCATATTTTTGTTTACTAGAGTTCGCATGAAATTGTCGGGGAAATTATTTTTTGGCATTATGGCAAATCTTTCTGCTTCGACTATCGCTTGGACTGCGTCCATCGGTGCGAGCCAATATCAAACAACAGTCAGCTTGGCTCTGTGGATTCTGTTGCTTATCATGCAGGCTTTAGCAATTCTGGTCTTGCTCGTGGAAACGCTAGAGATTTCAGAAGTGCTATGGAACCGAGAAGGAGAGCGAAGCTTTAAGGCGGTTATAGCGCCGAGCGATTTTATTTATCCAAAAGTTTCATTGCATGTGCCTATTCATAATGAACCGCCTGAAATGGTCAAGCAAACTTTAGCCGCTTTGGCTAAATTAGATTACCCTAATTTAGAGGTGTTAATTATTGATAATAACACCAAAGATCCTGAAGTATGGCTGCCGGTTGAAGCGGAATGCACTCGCCTTGGATCTACTTTTCGTTTTTTTCATTTAGATAACTGGCCGGGCTATAAAGCGGGAGCAATAAACTATGCACTGACACAAACCGCTAAGGATGCAGAAATTATTGCTGTTATTGACAGTGATTATATTGTCAATCCTAATTGGCTAAAAGGTTTAGTGCCTTATTTTGCTAAAGAAGACGTCGGTTTTGTACAGGCACCTCAGGATTACCGTGATTGGCAAGAAAATAGCTTTAAGGCGCTGTGTCACTGGGAATATGCAGGTTTTTTTCAGATTGGCATGGTGCAACGCAATGAATTTAACGCGATTATCCAACACGGCACTATGACTTTAGTACGCAAGTCTGCTTTAGAGTCTGTCGGTAACTGGGGCGAATGGTGTATCTGTGAAGATAGCGAACTTGGATTGCGTTTATATCGCGCTGGTTATGATTCTGTTTATGTCAAAGACTCTATGGGGCGCGGGGTAACACCCGATACTATATTAGGCTATATGATTCAACGACATCGCTGGGTTTATGGCGCCATGCAAATTCTTAAGCGTCATTGGCGCGCTTTACTGTTGGGTAATAAATCTGATTTAACTGCTGCGCAACGTTATTATTTTCTTGCCGGATGGTTGCCTTGGTTTTCCGATGCTTTGGCGCTGTTATTTACTTTTGCGAGTTTATTTCTGACCGCAAATATAGTAACAGATCCGATACACAGTGAATTGCCGGTAAATGCTTTTATATTGCCAACTATCGGTTTATTTGGTTTTAAGTTATTTAGAACTATTTGGCTTTATCATGTCCGTGTTGGCTGTTCTACGCTGCAAACTTTAGGTGCTGCACTTGCTGGTCTCGCGCTGACCCATACCGTGGCGAAAGCTATTTGGCAGGGGCTATTTACCTCAGGTCGCCCTTTTATGCGTACCCCTAAGTTTGAAAAAACCAGGCCTTTTTTAGCGGGATTAGTGACTATTAAAGAGGAGTTACTGTTATTGATTTTACTCTGGTCTGCGGTGACTTATATGGTATCGCTAGAGCATTTCGATAATGTCACTGGGCAATTATGGGTTGCTGTCTTGCTAGTGCAATCAACGCCTTATGCCGCTTCTTTGTTGTTGCTTTTGGTTAATGTCGCGCCCAACTTATCTTTTAAAAAACAAAAAAGTTAAAGCAGAGCTAAAAGGTATAAATGAAAACTTTCTCAGTAGTGACGCCAAGCACGCCTCTGTCATCTCAGTTTGCTTATTTGCATAACCATGTCGGCCGAGATCTACGATTGGATTTCCTTCGTGGTTTGATTATGCTGGTTGTTATTAGCGTGCATATGGAATATTTTTCACTATTTAGCCTGTTTGCCTGGGGGCGGATTGGCTATGTTTCCAGTGCTGAAGGTTTTGTTACTCTGTCTGGCATTGTTCTAGGCGTGGTATATAGGCGGCGTTTAAGTCGAGAAGGTTTCAAAAGTTGCGCCATAAAATTATGGCAGCGGTCATTCCAGTTATACAGAATTAATCTTTTCATTATTTTAAGTATCGCTGTGTTACGCATGATTCCCAGCATTAATACTTTTGAGGTCAGTAACTGGGTATCTCTCGCCGCGCCGGATCAGGTTTATCCGCTCTATCCACCGGTCACGGCTTCCTGGTCAACGATTCTGCAGCAAGCCTTGTTACTCAGAATTGGTCCGCACCAATTTCAGGTTATTGGCTTATATGTTGTGCTGATTGCACTAGCGCCGTTGGTTCTGTTTGGATTACATCAGCGGAAAACGCTGCTGTTGATTGGCGCTAGTTGCCTGCTATATGGCATCAATCAAAAGCTACATCTGAGCATAACGGGCGCAGGTTTTGAGCGGGCCTTCCCTACGCTTACCTGGCAATTTCTGTTTATCAATGGCATGGCGGTTGGTTACCATCATGAGAAGGTGCTGGGTTATTTGATTGATCCGAAAAATAAACCCTTGATATGCATTGCTGGACTCATTTGTCTGGTCTTTATATTTCTATCTTTAAATAATCCCAAACCAATATTCTGGCCTTGGCGAACTTTCTCGCTCATTGATCCCGCTTATCTTCATGAAATTTATATGGGCTGGTTTCAAAAAAACACTTTAGGCCTGGGCCGAGTAATAAACAATATAGTCTTATTTATTGTCTTTTATTATGCCCTAAGCCACTACTGGATGCCCATTAATAAAGCGCTAGGTTGGCTATTAGTGCCGTTAGGACAAGCCTCTTTATATGTTTTTATCCTGCACGTTTATTTTATAATATTGTTCAGTAGTACATCATTACCCGGGTACCATAATTTTTTTATCAATACTGGAATACATTTGGCGACGATTCTGATTATTTGGGCAATGGTGAAATATCGAGTTTTATTTAACCTTATTCCCAGATAAATCGATTTTTGGCCGCCTCTAGCTTGTATTTAACCAAGATAAACTAGAAGTTTGCCAGCACTTTTGAAATCAAAAAAAAAATCAACTATCGTTGCCCCTAGTACAATGCATAAGCCCTGAAGATCGAATAAAACGGTTGTTAATCTTGGAGTCAACTTAGCTATATTTAGCTTCGGTATCATGCAAGGATTGCTCATGCTCTGCCTGACACTTTATGCAGCGAGTTGCTGTGGGCTGAGCTTCAAGGCGTAGGTATTTTATCGGAGCGTCACAGTCACTGCATTGCCCATAGTTACCCTCACTAATTTTTAGCAAAGCTGCTTCAATGTCTTTCACTTCCTGAATATGGCGATTAATCACTGCGAGGTTAATATCAATTAGAAAATCAACCAATGAGTCATCACCTATATCATGTACTTGTCCGGCAGTTTGGTTATATTGCTCATTATCGAAGGTCAGTAATTCTTGTTTAATTTCACTGCGCAATTCCAATAAACGATTATCTAATTGCCCTTTTAGTTCCGTGATTTGTTTTTTTGATAGCATGAGTATTCCTTTTGTTTTATGGAGATTGGATTAATCTGAATTAAAAAATGGCGTTATGGGACTGCTTTGCACTAAAACAGTCAATTATAGTGCGCATAATATTCACCTTGTTTATCGGTGAGGCAAAACAGTAGCGGTGTAATTTAGAGGCTCTGCTTGGCCAGAGAAGGTATTAAATACCCATACCATTTAATTGGCTTGCTACATACTTTGCATGATTATCCGTCATGCCTACAAGGTAATCGGTTACTTTTTGGTACATATGAAATAACTCAGCAGATTTTTCTGGCTTATCACCCCCCATTAAAGCTAACGCTCTCTTATTTCTAAACGAAAGTGAATCTTCATCTGTCTGATACAGCTCAAATGTAGCTTTGATTAGATTGTCGAGTATGGTCTCTATAATATTATAGGCGCCCAACTCAAGTTCAATCTTTCTATGTTCATTAAATATTTTCTCGTGCCCTAATCTTTTTGCATCCTCGATCCCTTTTTTTAGAGCTGCATCTGAGAATAAAGAAATTAAATCTTTTGGCTGCTGATCACCCATTAATGCTTCGTAGTTTGCCTTAAATACCTCCATGGTATGTATAGCTAAATTATCAATCGCTTTTGCGACCAGCTTGGATACTTTTTTAATGTCAGAAAGTGAATCATTGGCGTAAGTTTCTGCTACTTCAGTGCGATCACAAAGCAGACTAAAAATAGCTTGGACATCATTAATAGTGATGATTTCAAGCTCAATAGCATCTTGTAAGTCGAGTAGTCCGTAACAAATATCATCAGCTGCTTCCATTAAATAAGAAAAGATATGTCTCTTATAAGAGCCATCCGCTCTTTTTAGTCCAAGTTCGCTAAACAAAATATCAAAAAATTCTTTTTCGCTTTGAAAACAATTAAACTTTGACCTGCCATTTTTCTTGCACTCACTTGAAGAATAAGGATATTTTACCAATGCACCTAGGGTGGCAAACGTAAGCCGCATACCTCCAAGAGATAAGTTATTTTCAATTTGACTGACAATTCTGAGGCTCTGTGCATTACCGTCAAAATGTTGAAAATCACTGATTTCTTCAGCTTTCAAAGAACTTAAAAATTCAGTATTAGCATGTGTTTTAAACCATTCTTTAATGACTTCTTCTCCAGCATGACCAAAGGGTGGGTTGCCAATATCATGTGCTAAACATGCCGTCTGGATAATATAGGCAACATCGTAAGGCTCAATTTCTTCAGTAGGATATTGTGCTTTTAGCATTTTTCCACACTGAAGCCCTAAAGATCTTCCTACGCTGGCAACTTCTAAACTATGGGTTAGTCTATTATGAACATGATCGTTTGCAGATAAGGGGTGGACTTGCGTTTTTCTTGACAGGCGTCTAAAAGAATTTGAAAAAATCAACCTATCATAATCTTTCTGAAAGCTACTTCTATAATCAACTTCATTATTATCTTTAACTATTTTCTTAAAGTTATAAAACCTTTTCTTTGACAATAATTCTTCAATCATATTATTTTTTTATAGTAAAAAATTAAAACAAGGAGTGCGCTATTTAGTTCTCGTCTATTTTGTCTTGTGCGCATTGTACGCTCACTTTATTAGCTTTAATGATTTATTGAAAGTTGATTGACGTCGCCGCCCAATCTACTATATCTACTTTGAAAGGTAAGTCTGATTCATCAAAGGCTTCCTTTATAATGGCATACTCACTTAAAGGTAGAGACTGTTGGGTGATAATAGCTAAATCCAGATCGGAAAATTGTTTGGCTTTTCCTGTGACGCGCGAACCAAATGCCCATACTTCATATAAAGGTGCGTAGGTTTTAAGTATCTGGTTTATTTCTTTCCATTCTTCTGGCTTTACAGCAAGTTTTGCTAAAGCCATGCTATCGGTCATTCTTTGTTACTTCTTGCTATGAGTTGCTGGTGAAGGTATTTGACCTCAAGCAAAAAATCAGCGGCTATTTGATATACTTGTTCGGCTTTATCGGCGTCATAAGAATGGCTGCTATTAATTCTCGCTTGGCGATAAGTGCGCCAAACCAGCCAGTCAGAGCGCAGTAAGTCTTTTTCGTTGCCAGTACGAATCAGGTCTTGAAAGGAGTGGGTATTAATGTCTTCAGCGCTTGCCGCTGTTTCTTCCAGAAAGCGCTTGAGCATTTTATGGCTGAGCTCATAAGTAAATTCAAAGCATTGAATAATTGAATTGCGCAATTGTTCAAATAAGCCTGGGTCGCTCTTGGCTAATGGCGAGGTCGCGTAGTCCAAACTTTTTTCTAGCTGACTGATGGCATTGGCAAACGCTGAAAAATCTAAGCTCATACGAGGCCTAATAAGCTTTTGAGTTCTTGCTATTACGGAAAATTAGCGGTTTTTCATTGTCGCTTAATGCTGATTGCCGCGCTGACGCAATAGCCTCTGTGATGATGTGCTTATCTGGTGATTTACTGCATACTGGGTCAGTTTTGTACATATCGCCAGTGAGTAAATAGGCTTGGCAGCGACAGCCGCCAAAGTCTTTGTCTTTTTCAGCGCAACTTTTGCACGGCTCTTGCATCCATTCTGTGCCACGGAAAAAGTTAAATGCTTTGGATTCATGCCAGATTTCAGAAACACTATAATCGTTGACATTCGGGCAATCTAAACCAGGCAATTCACGCGCGGAATGACAGGGCAGGGCAACGCCATCAGGGGCAATCGTTAAAAACGTAGTGCCCCAGCCATTCATGCAGGCTTTGGGGCGATCTTCATGAAAATCAGGTACAACATAATAGATTTTCATTTTACCCGCGACTTTCTCTTTAAACGTTTGGGCAATTTCTTCTGCTGCTTGGTACTGTTCTTGGGTGGGCATGAGTAAGTCGCGGTTAGCATGTGCCCAGCCGTAGTATTGGGTGTTGGCTAGTTCAACATAATCTGCGCCAAGCGCTTCGGCCATGGCTAAAATATCCGCCATTTGGTGAATATTTTCACGATGAATCACCACGCATAAGACCATCGGATAGCCGTGTTTTTTTACTAGGCGTGCTACTTCTTGTTTGCTCTGAAATGATTTAGTGCCTGCTATATGGTCGTTTAACTCTTGGCTGCTGGCTTGAATGCTAACTTGGATATGATCTAAGCCGGCTTTTTTTAACTGAATGATTTTTGCTTCCGTTAAACCATAGCCTGAGGTGATTAGATTGGAGTAATAACCGAGTTCGCGTGCGTGTTCGACTAATTCGGGTAAGTCTTGGCGGGTTAAAGGTTCGCCACCAGAAAAGCCGAGCTGTACCGCGCCCATTTTGCGTGCTTCGGCGAGTACGCGCTTCCAATCTGCTGTACTGATTTCGTCGCTATGCTTTGCATAGTCGAGAGGATTGGAGCAGTAAGGGCATTGCAGTGGGCATTTATAAGTGAGCTCTGCTAATAACCAGCGAGGAGGGGTGATGTTAGTTTTGTTGGATCCAGCCATTGCCTAGTGCTACCTCTAAAAAGCCTGAAATATCGTTTCGTAAGCCTGTGGTGGCAAATTTTTCTTCCAAGTCGGTAACCAGTTGATCTAGGTTACGTGTGCCATCGCAGAGTTTTAATATTGCTGCGGAACTTTGGTTTAATTCCACCATGCCTTCGGGGTAAAGTATAACATCTTTTTGTTGAGCTTCTTCCCACTGTAGCCGGTGCATAGGGGAAAATTGAATTTTTTGTTCTGGGTTAAGGCTCATGTTATTTTGCTTGAGTGTTGTATTTAAAAGTAGGGCGGATTCAGTCTGCTTATAGCAAAATCTGCATCAATCGCGGATCTGTCCACCCGACAACTTAATTAATCTTTAACGTTAAAATAAGGAGGCATATCATTGATGTAGGCCATATACATCGCATCAGCCATGCTCCATAAAACATTTAATTTGAATTTTAAAATTTCCAGCATGCGTTCTTGTTGCGCGCGGGTTTGGTAATAATCCAGCGTTATTTGTAGGCCGTGCTCAACATCACGACGCGCTTCAGTGAGACGTTTGCGGAAATAAATATAGCCTTCTTCTTCTACCCAAGGGTAAAGCTCCGGCCAATTACTGAGACGTTGTTGATGGATTTTAGGTGCGAATAATTCTGTTAATGATGAGCTGGCGGCTTCATGCCATTCTGAATTGCGTGCGAAATTTACATAAGCGTCAACGGCAAATTTAACGCCCGGTAAGACATGCTCTAAAGAAGTGACTTCTGCGCGCGTCATGCCAACGGCTATGCCTAGTTGTATCCAGGCTTCGATGCCGCCCGGATCTCCTGGGTGACCGTCGTGATCTAAGATGCGTTGTGTCCATAGCGCACGAGTTTCACGATCTGGGCAATTAGCTAAAATATTAGCATCTTTAATTGGAATCATGATTTGATAATAAAATCGATTCGCAACCCAGCCTTGCAGTTGTTTTTTTGTTAGTTTGCCTTCATTCATCAAGATGTGCATAGGGTGATGAATGTGATAAAACTTTTCCATGCCGTGCAATTTGGCTGCAAATTCTTCTCGCGTCCAAGGCGTTTGCTTAGTCATAATTATAGCTCGATATGCATGTTGTCGAATGATACTTCTATACCGTGTTTAGTCAGTATCGCGCGTTCTTCTGATTCATCATTGAGAATCGGGTTGGTATTGTTAATATGGATTAGCACTTTACGTGGTTTTGCTAAGGTGTCTAAAAATTCGATCATGCCACCTTCACCGGATTGCGGTAAATGACCAATTTTTCTAGCCAACAAAGGGCGGCCCACGCTAGCAAGTTCATCCTCAGTCCAAACGGTACCGTCTACGATAACGCAATCGGCTTCAGCCATTGCTTTTTCTACGTGTGGTTCTATTAAGCCTAGGCCTGGTGCGTAAAAAGTGGTTTTTCCGGTTGAGATTTGGCGAATGATTATGCCGATATTATCACCTTCGTGCGGATCGTTTCGGTGCGGTGAATACGGCGGCGCTTTACTTTTAAGGGCTAAGGCGGTGAATTCAAGATCATCGATATTAGGTATGCTAAAGGCGTCGCCGTTTAAGGGAATAGCATGCTCATTAACGCCACAAAAGTGTTCCAAAATATTAAAAATAGGGAAGCCAGTGGTTAAATCTTGCTTGACCATCTCGGTGCAATAAATATTCAGCGGATCGCCTTCACGCAGTATCAGTAGTCCAGTAGCATGATCAATCTGAGAATCAATGAGAACAATGGCTTCTATGCCGGTACCGCGTACTTTATTTTTAGGATGAATTTCTGGGAAATTTTCTAATTGGGCGCGTACATCCGGTGAAGCATTAAATAATACCCAGCGTTCGCTATCTGATGAAATGGCAATAGAGGATTGATTGCGCCTGCTGGCTTTGATGGTGCCTGCTCTTACCGCTTTACAATTTGGGCAACTGCAGTTCCATTGGGGAAAACCACCACCAGCGCCTGAGCCGAGAACTCTTATTTTCATGATGTTTTATTTTATTTTATTTAGAAATAGTAGACAAAAAAAAAGGGCTCAATAAAGAGCCCTTTCATTTCTGAACCGAATGATTAACGGTTGTAGATGTACATAGTGACTTCAAAACCAAAACGTAAATCAGTATAAGCAGGTGTTTCCCATTTCATAAATTTCTCCGGATTAATATTTAAATATTTAATTTTTATTATGCTAGCTTGATCAAGTAAGCTGATTGTCAGTATACGATGAAGTTTTTTGTTTGGCAACTTCGATAACAAGCTAAATACACATAATATACTTGTGAGAATAGCAAGGGCGCGTTATATTTGGTTCTCTCATATTGGGTTAAAAATAATAAAATTTTCGGAGGTGGGTTATGACTGGTGATATTATTTTGATGACTATTTTAATGTGGATTGTCGCAGGGGCTGCTTTTGCACCGTTAGGATACTTTATTTATAAATATGTTAAAAAGCATGAAGAGGCTAGAGCTGAAGGTGATAGTGAGTAAAATTTCAGTTTCAAACGTTTCATGGGGTGGGCGGTGCCTACCCTTTTGCCGATTTATTAAGGCAGGCTGAAAAACGTTCCCTATTTGATTTATTTCATGCTTATTTTTAGTTGTTTAAGGCTCTACAAGTTGGGCAATTAACGTTTTTACGTAATTTCATTTCATTCCATTGCATAGATAAGCCATCTAACAATAATAAACGCCCCGCCAGGCTTTCGCCAATATTCATAATCAATTTCAAGGCTTCCATAGCCTGAATGCTGCCAATAATGCCAGTAATCGGTGCAATAACGCCATTGGTGGCGCAATTTTGTAATTCTTCACCACTTTCTGCGTATAAACAGTTATAGCAAGGGCTGTCGTTATGTCCTGGGGTAAAAACACTGACTTGTCCTTCAAAGCGAATTGCCGCCCCTGATACTAATGCTGTTTTCTGTTTTACGCAGGCGCTATTGATAGCAAAGCGTGTACTAAAATTATCTGAACAATCCAAGACTATATCTGCATTGCTAACGGCATTTTCCAAAGCGTCGCCAGCTAAGCGTTGCTTGCAAGCAAACACTTTTATATCAGGATTTATATTATTTAATGTGTGCTGGGTTGAAATGACTTTATCTGTCCCAATATCGTTTGTGTAATGAGCTATCTGTCGTTGTAAATTGGATAAGTCAACTTGGTCATTATCATAAATAGTGATATTGCCCACTCCCGCTGCAGCAAGATACATCGCAGCAGGAGAGCCTAGTCCGCCAGCACCAATAATCAGTAGGCGGGCATTCAGTAGTTTTTCTTGCCCTTCAATGTCCACTTGCGGGAGCATGATTTGACGGCTGTAGCGTAAGAGTTGATCGTCGTTCATTTTTGCATGTCGTTTTCGGTAAGCAGGAGATGAATGATGCCACAAACTTGACAGACTGCAAAAGTGGATTATTATTAGCACTCGTATTAAGTGAGTGCTAATCGATTTTAGTTTTTTAATTTTTTATTATTATTTTAGGAGATATTTGAATGAAAATACGCCCTTTACACGACCGTGTGATCGTTAAACGTGTTGCAGAAGAAACAAAAACAGCCGGTGGTATCGTTTTACCTGGTTCTGCTACCGAAAAGCCAAGCGAAGGCGAAGTATTAGCCGTGGGTACGGGTAAAGTTTTAGATAACGGTCAAGTGCATGAATTACACGTTAAAGTCGGTGATAGAGTGTTATTTGGTAAATACTCGGGTAGCGAAGTTAAAATCGACGGTGAAGAAGTTATCGTGATGCGTGAAGACGATATTATGGGTATCTTAGGTTAAACCTAGATGCACTTAGAATTGATACTAACATTCAACCAATAATTAGGTAATAAAAACATGGCAGCAAAAGAAGTAAAATTCGGTAATGACGCACGTATGTTAATGGTCAATGGCGTTAATATTTTAGCAAATGCAGTAAAAGCGACGTTAGGGCCTAAAGGTCGTAATGCAGTTTTAGACAAAAGCTTCGGCGCACCCACCATCACTAAAGATGGTGTATCAGTTGCGAAAGAAATCGAATTAGAAAATAAATTCGAAAACATGGGCGCGCAAATGGTTAAAGAAGTTGCTTCGCATACTTCTGATGTCGCGGGCGATGGTACAACAACGGCAACAGTATTGGCTCAAGCGATTGTTAATGAGGGCTTAAAAGCTGTAGCTGCGGGCATGAATCCTATGGATTTAAAACGTGGTATTGATTTAGCGGTGATTAAAGCAGTTGAAGCGATTGTTGCTTCTGCTACGCCTTGTACTGATAACAAAGCGATTGCTCAAGTAGGTACAATTTCTGCAAACTCTGACGAGTCTGTAGGTCAAATCATTGCTGAAGCAATGGAAAAAGTAGGTAAAGAAGGCGTTATCACTGTTGAAGAGGGTACTGGCTTAGACAACGAATTAGATGTTGTTGAAGGTATGCAGTTTGATCGTGGTTATTTATCTCCTTATTTTATCAACAACCAAGAAAGCATGAGCATCGAATTAGATGACCCATATATCTTAGTTTATGATAAAAAAATCTCCAACATTCGTGACATGCTGCCAACATTAGAAGGCGTTGCAAAAGCAGGTCGTCCTTTATTGATCATTGCTGAAGATGTTGATGGTGAAGCGTTAGCAACATTAGTGGTTAATAACATGCGTGGTATTGTTAAAGTCGCGGCTGTTAAAGCGCCTGGCTTTGGTGATCGCCGTAAAGCGATGTTAGAAGATATCGCGGTATTAACTAACGCAACGGTTATTTCTGAAGAAATTGGCTTATCTTTAGAAAAAGTTGAGATGGATCAATTAGGTACCGCTAAGAAAATTCAAATCACTAAAGACAATACTGTGATTGTTGATGGTGCAGGTTCTGAAGAAGCGATTAAAGCACGTGTTGCACAACTTCGGGTACAAGCTGACGAAGCGACTTCTGACTACGATAAAGAAAAACTACAAGAGCGTCTTGCTAAATTAGCTGGCGGTGTTGCCGTTATCAAAGTTGGTGCAACAACTGAAGTTGAAATGAAAGAGAAAAAAGCTCGCGTAGAAGATGCATTGCATTCAACTCGCGCTGCCGTTGAAGAAGGTGTTGTCGCGGGCGGTGGTACTGCACTAGTTCGTGCGATTAAAGCACTTGATGGTTTAGATGGTATTAATCACGATCAAAAAGTCGGTGTTGATATTTTACGTCGTGCCATGTCTACGCCTTTGCGTCAAATTGTGACTAACGCCGGCGATGAAGCCTCGGTAGTTTGCAATCAAGTGGCTAATGGCACGGGTAACTATGGTTACAACGCTGCAACCGGCGAATACGGCGATATGATTGAAATGGGTATTTTAGACCCAGCTAAAGTAACCCGTACTGCATTGCAAAATGCGGCGTCGGTTGCTGGCTTAATGATTACTACTGAAGTCATGATTGCCGATATACCATCTGAGGATAAAGGTCATGGTATGCCTGATATGGGCGGCATGGGTGGTATGGGTGGCATGGGTGGTATGATGTAAGCTCGCGCTTATTGCCTCTGTTTGCTTAAATAAAAGCCCCGTTATCTGTAAAGATAGCGGGGCTTTTTTATGCTGAAAGTGAATAGATTTTTAGTTCGCTTGTGTGGTTGTTTTTATATTAGCTGATTGAAACTTACCTTGTAGTTAGGTATTTAGCCTTAGGAAATAATTTGTGATCAACTAGCTTTGATTTTTTTATGTAAACGGCGCACGCCAATAGCAACGATTATGAACACGATAGGAATAGCGACGCCGGAAACTATTTCAGGTTTAATTGTGGTTAATTCTGCACTGTTTAGCGCTTTAGCCGCCGAATTCAATAGGCTGACTATATAGCTAGTAATGGCGACTATGGATAAGCCTTCCACTGTTTCCTGAAAGCGTAATTGCATTTTTACGCGTAAATCCATAGAAGTCAGTAAGGCCTGGTTTTGCCGTTCTATGGAAATATCGACACGGGTACGGAGTAGCTGGCTGGCATTGCTAATTCTTTCTGAAAGCAAGCTGAAGCGTTTGGCGGTTGATTGGCACGTGGTAATCGCCGGCTGCAAACGTTTGCCTAAAAATTCACCGATGGTTTGTACGCCTTGAATTTTAACTTCTCGAATATCGGTGATGCGTTGATTGACGATTTTATGATAAGCATGTGCGGCTCCAAAGCGAAATTGGCTGTGTGAAATATGGCTTTCAACTTCTGCGGCAAGCCGAGTGAGTTGCTCTAATAATAAGCCATCATCACAATCATGTTGCGCCATATCGGTGGTAATTTCGGATAAGCGCTGCTCTGCTGTACTTGCCAGTGGTGCAAGTGCTTGCGCGACGGGAAAGGCAAGCAGAGACATGACGCGATACACTTCAATTTCAAACAGGCGTTGTAATAAGCGACCGGCTTGTTGTGATAGTAATTGCTTGTCAAAGATGAGAAAGCGACTAAAGCCGTCATTATGTATGCGAAAATCGGTGAAAGCAGTCGCGTCACCGCCGGTTACTTGTGAGCCCACAAGCGCATTGCCTTCAAAGTAATGACTAACCTCGGCCGTACTGGGGACTTGATCGGTAGCTGGCATAATCACTGCATGTGCTGCGACAATCGATTTACCTACCAGTTGATCTAACCAATCCATTGGTGCATAGGCTAATGCAGGTTTAGCAAATGGCTTATCGCTATCGACGGTTTTGACATAAAAGCAATAGGTACTAAATTCACCGTGTTGTTCCCAATGAAATAAAAAAGTATCAAACGTAGCCGTGAAGTGACTTGCTTTTCTCGGCGGTGGATTGACCGCAAAGCGGCTGCATAAAATTTTTAAATGCTCATACTCTTGCGCTTTTTCCGCTTCATTTAGTGTTAAAGCAAGATGGCTGGCACTGACAGGGAGCTTTAGCGAGACAGGTGGGCGCGCATGGATCTCGTTATGCAAGCTAAAGCGTAGGGCGTGATTTTCGGGGATATGTAGAAGCTTGGTCACGTTATTGATTTTTGTAAGGGTGTTGTGAGCGGGACTTTAAGCATGACTAAAGTCCCGCTCACAAAATGAGATTATACTTTTATTTCAATGCTTTAAATCCAATATCAGTGCGGTAATAAAGCTTATCCCAGCTGATTTGATTGGTTAATTCATAAGCTTTGTCTTGTGCTTCTTTAATACTGCTGCCTAAAGCGCAGGCGCATAAAACGCGTCCGCCATTGGTTATAACGTGACCATTTTGTAGTTTGGTTCCGGCATGAAACACTTTGCTATCTGCATTTTCAGTGGTTGGTAAGCCGCTGATGATTGCGCCTTTGGCATAGCTATCAGGATAACCTCCTGCCGCTAAAACAACGCCTAAGGCGCTGCGCTCATCCCACTCAGTGGTGATGTTAGCTAGATCTTGTGTTAGTGCGGCATCACATAGCGCTACAAGGTCGCTTTTTAGGCGCATCATAATCGGCTGTGTTTCAGGGTCACCAAAACGGCAGTTATATTCCAGTACTTTGATGTCGCCAGTAGGAGAGATCATTAAGCCAGCATATAAAAAGCCCGTGTAAGGAATGCCATCATCAGCCATGCCTTTTAATGTTGGGTTAATCACTTCATCCATAACGCGTTGATGAATTTCGTCTGTTACGATTGGCGCGGGAGAGTAAGCGCCCATGCCCCCAGTATTAGGCCCTAAATCGCCATTATCGCGCGCTTTATGATCTTGCGAGCTAGCCATGGGCAAGGCTTGTATGCCATCGGCAATGACAATAAAGCTGGCTTCTTCGCCAACTAGAAATTCTTCGATAACGACGCGATTACCCGCTGCGCCAAAACTATTCCCGGAAAGCATATCTTCAACCGCAGAAATTGCTTCAGCTTCAGTTTGCGCGACAATCACGCCTTTGCCAGCGGCCAGACCATCGGCTTTAATGACAATCGGCGCACCTTTGGCTTTGATATAGTCAATAGCGGCTTGGACTTCAGTAAACGTGTCATACGCTGCGGTAGCAATATTATGACGAGCCATAAAATCTTTGCAGAATTTTTTTGATCCTTCTAATTGCGCCGCTTTAGCGCTAGGGCCGAAACATTTTAGTCCGGCCGCTTGAAATGCATCAACGATACCTAAAACTAACGGAATTTCAGGGCCAATGATGGTTAAATCGATGGCTTCTTTTTGTGCGAAAGCCAATAAGCCGGCTATATCTTCAACTGCAAAGTCGATATTAATGAGTTTATCTTCTAAAGCGGTGCCGGCATTGCCGGGAGCGACAAAAACGTTGGTTACTTTAGGGGATTGGCTCGCTTTCCAGGCAAGTGCATGCTCGCGCCCGCCACTACCGACAATAAGAATTTTCATAATGTAAACCAGAGAGGGTTAAATGATAGGTTTTTATTAAAGAGTATGATTTTTTATGGGAGCGAATTTAGTCGCGATTTCGTGGCTAAAGCGACTCCCACACGAGGATAGGGGCTGTTTTTTAATGCCTAAAATGACGCATGCCAGTAAACACCATCGCGATATTATGCTCATCTGCTGCGGCAATGACTTCGGCATCACGCATAGAGCCGCCCGGTTGAATCACGGCGGTAATGCCTGCTTGTGCCGCTGCATCTAAGCCATCTCTAAACGGGAAGAAGGCATCGGAAGCCATGACTGATCCAGCAACGGTTAAGCCTTCATCGGCGGCTTTTATGCCAGCAACTTTAGCGGAGTAAACGCGGCTCATTTGACCGGCACCCACACCAATGGTGCGCCCGCCTTGGCAATACACGATAGCGTTTGATTTAACAAATTTAGCCACTTTCCAAGTAAATAATAAATCGGTCATTTCTTGTGCTGTTGGTGCCCGTTTACTGACGACCTTTACTTCTGCGGCGCTAATGCTGCCGAAGTCTTTATCTTGGACTAATAAGCCGCCTGAAACGCGTTTGAAATCAAAACAAGGTTCGTTGCCACTGTTCCAAATACCGCATTCTAAGACGCGAACATTTTGTTTTTCCGCTAAGACCTCTTGTGCTGCTTTACTAACGGTTGGCGCGATAATCACTTCAACAAACTGACGTTTAATAATTTCTGCCGCAGTTGCTTCATCTAATTCGCGGTTAAAGGCGATAATGCCGCCAAACGCAGAAGTAGGATCAGTCGCATAAGCTAAATCGTAAGCTGCCAATAATGAATCGGCTTGCGCCACACCACAAGGGTTGGCATGCTTGACGATAACGCAAGTTGGCTTTTCTTCGAATGATTTAACGCATTCTAGTGCGGCATCGGTATCAGCGATATTATTGTAAGAAAGCTCTTTACCTTGTAGCTGTTTAGCAGCCGAAATGGTCCCTGATGCAGGCGATTTTTCTTGGTAGAAAGCCGCTTTTTGGTGTGGATTCTCGCCGTAACGCATGTTTTGCAATTTGTGGAATTGTAAATTCAGCGTTTCTGGAAATTGTTGTTTATTGACGTTGCCTAAGTAAATTGAGATAGCGGTATCGTATTTTGCGGTGTGCTCGAAACTTTTTAAGGCAAGATTAAAGCGTGTTTGATGGGCTAGCTGATTGCCGTTGTTCACTAATTCAGTGAGCACGCTTGCGTAGTCAGTAGGATCAACTACGATAGCGACATCATTATGATTTTTAGCCGCAGCACGAATCATGGTTGGGCCACCGATGTCGATATTTTCAATGGCGGTTTCTAAATCGCAATTTGGATTCGCTACGGTTTCTTCAAAAGGGTAGAGATTGACCACCACCATATCAATCGCATTAATGCCATTAGCGGCCATGATTTGGTCATCAATACCACGACGACCTAAAATGCCACCATGTACTTTTGGGTGTAAAGTTTTAACGCGGCCATCCATCATTTCTGGAAAACCTGTGTAATCAGAAACTTCGGTGACGTTAATATCATTTTCGGCGAGTAATTTTGCTGTGCCGCCAGTGGATAATAGTTCTATGCCTAACTGGTCTAGTTCACGACAAAAATCAAGAACACCAGTTTTATTAGAAACACTGATTAAGGCGCGGGTAACTTTTTTTTTCATGGAAATCTCTAGGGCTGAGAATGATTAGGATAAGTCGTATTGCTCTATTTTCTTACGTAAAGTGCTGCGACTAATGCCAAGAATTTGTGCCGTTTTAGTTTGATTATAGCCCGAATATTGTAGTGTGGCTTCAAATAAAGGCTTCTCAACTTCAGCAAGCACCATGGCATGTAAGCCTGTCGCGTCATAGCCATCAAGTTGTTTTAGGTAGTTGTCTACAGCTTGCTTTACCTGTGCAGATAAAGGAATAGGGGGCGTGTTATTGCTTGTGCTCATGTTATCAGTGCTTGCATGCGTTGTTTATAGGTTGAAGCGGCATCGATGGATCGAAAAGATCAAATGCCGAATTAACGAGAGATAGCTGTGTCTCTGGAGAGTCGGTTTGGTATATTTTGCTTTTAATAGCCGTAGGCAAAGCGCCTATGTGCTCAAAGTACCAGCCGATATGTTTACGTCCTATTCTAACACCATTAAGGTCTCCATAAAATAGATAAAGCTCCGCTAAATGGTGTTGTAAGGTGCTTTTAATTTGCTCCAAATCTGCTTTAGCCGCGTGTTCTCCGGTTTGTAAATAATATTGGATTTCTTGAAAAAACCAGGGGCGGCCTTGAGCGCCTCGACCAATCATGATCCCATCGGCGCCTGTGTGTTCTAATACATAACGCGCCTTTTCTACGGAATTAATATCGCCATTAGCAATGACTGGAATACTCACGGCTTGTTTAACGGCTTTAATCGTCTCGTATTCGGCATTGCCCTTAAAAGCACAGGCACGGGTGCGGCCATGTACGGTCAATGCGGCAATGCCTGATTGTTCTGCTATTTGTGCAATATTGACGGCATTGCGGCTATCACTATCCCAGCCTGTGCGGATTTTTAAAGTAACAGGAAGACTCACGGCTTGTACGACAGCCTCTAAAATACGTTTTACTAGGTCTTCATCGCGCATTAAGGCAGACCCTGCGGCCACAGAACATACTTTTTTAGCGGGGCAGCCCATATTAATATCAATGATTTGTGCGCCCCGTTGCGCGTTAATTTGCGCGGCTTCTGCCATTTGCGCTGGATTGGTGCCTAAGATTTGCACTGAACGTAAACCAATTTCACCGCGGTGATTTGCTTTGAGTAAAGTGCGTTTATTTTTGCGTAAGGCAGGGTTGGAGGCGACCATTTCCGAGACAGCCAGTCCCGCACCAAATTGTTTGCATAGGTTACGAAATGGGCGGTCTGTAATACCAGCCATAGGCGCTAAAATGAGATTATTCTCTAATTGATAAGGACCTATCTGCATTTTTTCCTGAAGGCAAAATCTGTGAGGGGTGGCTATGATACTACAAAATAGAAAATTAGTTTTGTCGCGCTATCCATTTTTGATAATTTAATTTTACCAATTCGGGGGTATATTTGCGTTCAAGGTGACGTAACGCAAAGTGTGCATGCGCTAAGCTTTGAAAGTACCTTATAAACATAAGGTTAATGCTGGCGCCACCAATCGCACCGATAACGGGTATGCTTTGTGCGGCAATTTTTTCTGTAATGGGCATACTAAAACGGGCGGCAATTTGATTGATCGCTTTACTGATTAAGGGCGCACTTTCTTTGCTGAGTGACGGGCTGGCAAGTTGTGCGGCCGCATCAGATAGGGATTTTGCTAGCAAAGAACGAATTGCATAATAACCCGTTTCTGAACCATGTTTAGCACTATCGCTGAGGGCGAAGACTTCTAAACAGGCCATTTTAGTGTTGGCGTGACTAATATTTTCGCCGTGATAGCGTGCAATTTCAGCGATTGAGCGCAGCATAATCGTCGTTGAAACCGGCAGTTCAGCAGTAATGGCGGCAAAACCAAAAGTACCGCCGATAGCACCACTTAAGCCTACTAAAAACTGATGCGTTTTGCTATAGGGCTTGCTGCTTTCGCGTGAGCTTAAAGTGAAAATAGCCCCCTCTAGTGATTTCTCTAGGGCTGTACGCGTAAGGTCATTGAGCGATAAGGCGACTTGCGTCGGTAAGATAGCAATGGTTTTTTCAATGGTACTACCGACGGTTTTTGTGACTTTAGAGCTAAAGCTAGGGTTTTCTAATAGATCCGCCGCAGCATGTAAAATAAGTACATCGTGAGGGGCGAGTTTCATAAGCGTGCAAGATTTATGGCGTATTGTGAGTAGAGTGATCCATTCCCATCATTTCCATGGAATGCATGCTATGTATCATATCCTTAAAGCCTGCGTCTGAAGCAAGAAATTTAAGCCCCATATACATGGTATTAGCGCCCATTATAATCATAATGACCGCTGCTGTTTTGAGCATAAGGCCACGGGCTTTAGTGCCTAGCTTGCCAAAGGCAAAGGTAACGACAAGCATAGTAGGTAAAGTGCCTAAGCCTAAGGCTAGCATCATTAGTCCACCTTCTGCCGGAGAGGGGGCTGAAGTCGCATTAACCGCCATAGCAAAGGTTAAAGGGCAGGGCATTAGGCCATTTAACATGCCGCCCATTGCCGCGCCGAGTGATGAGCCGCGTCGAGCAGCAGCCATGAAAATTTTATTCAGCACTTTGGTGGGCATGTATTTCATGGAAAACTGCCAGGGCGAAAGACCGGCAATACCTAGCGCCAGGATAATAACAAAAAAACCAATGAACACCTGGAGAAAGCCTTGGATGTGGCCGAGCATGCCAGTGGATATTAAGGCTGCACCAAGCGTTGCGGCTGTGATACCGACCAGGGTGTACATGGTAATACGCGCGAAATGGTAGGTTAGATAAGGCCATGCGCTTTTTTTCTCAGTCTTCATAAAGAAGCCAGCGACTAAAGCGCCGCACATCCCTGCACAATGTCCACTGCCCAAAAAACCGGTCATAAAGGCGAGGGTGTAAACGGTGTAATCTAAGTTAGCCAAAAAATCGGTCACGTTATTTTCCGTTGATACGTAGAGAATTTACAATTACTGAAACAGAGCTTAATGCCATAGCGGCAGAAGCAATCATGGGGTTGAGTTTGCCGATTGCGGCAACTGGAATAGCGATAGTATTGTAACCAAAAGCCCAGAATAAATTCTGTTTAATGATCTTCATGGTTAAGGTGCTGAGTTCAACGGTTTCGGCTACTTTAGCAATATCACCATTGACTAAGGTTAAGTCGGCAGATTCAATAGCAATGTCAGTTCCGTGGCCAATAGCAAAGCCGACATTAGCCGCAGCAAGGGCGGGTGCGTCATTAATACCATCACCAATCATGCCGACTGAACCGCCTTCGTTTTGCAGGCGGTGGATTTCTTGTAGTTTTTGTTCCGGTGACGCATGAGCAATGACTGTTTTAATGCCAACTAAAGCTGCAATATGATGCGCGGTTGCACTGGTATCGCCGGTTACCATGAGGGTTTCGATATTTAATTTATGTAGCGCCGCTATCGCTGCTTTAGCCGATTCGCGTGGCTGATCTGCAATACCGAATAAGGCGGTCGCTTTGCCGTTAAATGCGGTAAATACCGGTGTTTTTCCAGAAAGCCCTAAAGTGTCTGCATGCGCCATTAATTCAGAAATGTCGATGTTGTGCTCTTCTAGCCAAGCTTGATTGCCAATCAGTATTTGATAATGTCCGACTTTAGCTTTTAAGCCGCGACCAGCAGTAATATTGAAATCTTTAACGGCCTTAAATTCAAAGTCATGTTCTGCTTGCGCGTAATTGACGATCGCTTGAGCTAAAAAATGCTCAGAATTATGTTCGGCAGAAGCGATATGTGTTAATAATATTTCATTACCATGATCGCTGATGTTAATAAAATCAGTAACTTGTGGTCTGCCTTCGGTGATGGTGCCAGTTTTATCGAAAATAATTGCGGTTAAATGGGTTGCTGTTTCTAAGCTTTCGCCGTTGCGTATATACACGCCGCGTTTAGCTGATTGCCCGGTACCGACCATAATGGCGGTTGGTGTTGCTAAGCCTAAGGCGCAAGGGCAGGCAATGAGTAGTACGGTGATGGCGTTACTAAAAGCAAAGCTAAACGGTGCGCCAGCGATTGTCCAGGAAACAAAGGTGAGGGCAGAAACAGCCATAACACTGGGTACAAATACGGCAGATATTTTATCTACTAATTTTTGTACCGGTAATTTGGAAGCTTGCGCATGATCTACCATGTGAATAATGCCAGCTAATACAGTATCCATGCCAATAGCGGTCGCTTTAATGGTTAAGACGCCGGTGCCATTCACACAGCCACCGATGACTTTATGCCCGGTCTCTTTAACGATAGGCATACTTTCACCGGTGACCATCGCTTCATCAACCGTCGATAGTCCTGAGACTACTTCGCCGTCGGTCGGTATTTTTTCGCCAGGACGAATCAGTAGTAAATCATCTAATTGAATATCATCAATGCTGATGGTAAATTCTCGGCCGTTTTTTAATAAGGTTGCTGTTTGTGGCTGTAGATCGATTAATTTTCTAATCGCTTCGCCCGCCTTGCCTTTGGCGCTTTCTTCCATATAGCGCCCCAGCAAGACGAATGAAATAATGCTAGCTGCGGCCTCAAAATAAAGATGACCTCGGCCTCTTAATAAGGAAGGTAAGCTATAACCATAAGCAGAACCAACACCGATAGCAATTAAACTATCCATATTGGCATTGCCCATTTTGGCTAATTTCCACGCTTTGGTGAAAAATGTAGCGCCGGCGACAAACACCACCGGTGTGGTCAGTGCGAACTGAAACCAATGATAAAAACGACCTGCGGGCATGGCCATGCCAACGGCAATGACCGGAGCACTTAGGACGCTGGCCCAAATAAATCTTTTTTTAGCGCTGGCCAGGCGCAGGCGCTCCTTTTCGATCAGCCCCTGACGCTGCGAAAGCGTATCCATTAAATTGGCTTTGTAGCCGACTTTAGCAATAATAGCGGACATTTCTTGGCGCGATAAACGGCCCCGGGCAGTTGCTATGGCTGAAGCAAAGTTGACCGAGGCACTGTGTATGCGTGGATCACGCTTTAAAGACATTTCCAATAGCAAGGCGCAAGAGGCACAGCTCATACCTTCAATGGCTAGGCTAATGTCTTGTAAAGGCACATTGGGGTCTTCAACAACATTACTTTTAGGTAGGCTGATTTTTTTCTTACCAACATTACCTAAAACGGTATCTAAAAGAATGAGTAGGTTTTTTTTAGGTAACGCTTGGTGATCAAAATAAAGCGTGACGGAACCAATGTCTGGGACAGATTTTATGGCTTTTATTTCGGGGCGTTTTTTTAAAATAATTTCAAAAATATAGGTACGCTCAGGATCTTTCTTTAATATAGGAACAAGGATTCTTATACGATTTTTCAGTTCATGAGCGAGTGTAAAATTTTTGGGCTGAAATGATTGCGTCATATTTAGCGTCAATTTATTTGTTTTTGTTTTTAGAGCGGATAAATAAATACATCAGATAAAAAATGGTTAGCCACTGGTAGCGATATTTAAGTGGTTCTAGTAACCATTTTTTGGTGATTAATTTCCAGTGAGTTTTAACCAGAAACAAAATCAAAACATCATTAAAAAAGCTGATTAGTGTTTTTTCTGGGTTGGCAAGAATTTCAGGTTTTTTTTTCAAACCTAATTTTGCCAAAATACCAATGGCCTGTGCTGTTTCTTTGGTTTCTGTGTATTTGTCTTTTGCCCAGCGCGTCGCTTTCCAGCCAGAAAAGGTATTTTTTATTAGAGAGGTTTTAGCTGGTTTTGCTTTGGTGATAAAAAAACTTTTATTCTCTAGGTCTGTGAGCAAAGTTAAAAGTTGTTGTGCTAGGTCTTGAAAGGACAGTGTTTCATTGACAAAGCGAATCGCAAGTTTCTTTTTGTTTCTATAGAGATTGACTTGATAAACACCATCAATTTGTTGAATAGCGTCGGCAACAAAAGTGGCAATATCAGGACGGCATAAGCGTTCCGGGATTTGGAACCTTACATGGCCTGAAGATTTATAACGTAAAATAATTTCTTTTTGTATAGACATGTAAGTAGTTAAGAATATAACTTGGCAAGAAAGCGTGCTTTAGTTGTGGATATGCAGGCAGCTAAAGGCTGAATTAGGCTAGGGTATGATGTTTGGCTGCCCCACGCCACGCCGCGCGCGGATGGGAAGGCATTAAAAGTGGCAGGATGTGGCTTCAGTGCGCCTTTAAGGCTGGTAATAGCTCTGGCGGGAAGCCACACGCTGCAAATCTAATGCTAGATAGCCAATTCTCTTTACTCTTGAGCTTCTTTTGATTCGGCAACTAAATCTTCTAGATTTTCTTTTTGCTGCAGTACAAAGTCTTTGCCTTTACCCGTTACGGAGCTCACGGAAGCAATAATATCTTTTCTATGTTTGTGTGCGTAGTAGCCTGCAACCATGCCGATACCGACTAAAAGAAAAGGGTGTTTTGCAATTTTGCTCATGATAGATTTTCCTGTTTGTGCGCCCGCTGACATAACGGCGCCTTTAATTAATGTGCTTGAAACTTCGTGTTTATTAAGGCCTAGGTGAGCCATGTTTTTTGCATGCTGGACAGTTGCAACCTGTTTACTATGATGATGAGCCATATTAATAGTCCGGTTAAAAAGGGTAGAAAGCGTTAGATTTTAGATTCATCAGGAAGTAGGTTGTCTTCATTGAGCATTTCATAAATGCCCTGACAGCCTTCGCAACAAAAATTCTTTTTACCTTCTTTTGTTAATAGAGTAAAGCCTTCGATTTCTACAGGAAGTCCGCACAAATCACATGATTTTTTTTTATCAGCCATAGATATAAATAATAATATTGAGGGTTTAAAACTAGAAACGAATCTCAGTGCCTAAAACAATGAGTTTAAGCAGAAAAAGACCGCTTTTAGACCTAATAAATATCGATAAACGAATAGCCGCATTCTATCAGAAAATAAAGGTCGAATGGCAGAGAATGTTAGCGTTTTCTGTTATTGATGGCAGTCTGCATCGGGAGGGCAGGTTTTATCAACGGATAGGTTGCTCGTCTGGCTTGGGTTGCAGACTTTTGTTGAGGCTTTCATTAGTGCGATGCGTAGTGCGCCTGTTAGGCTAGATCCTATACCTAGGCGAGCGGCAACGGCTGGAAGAACAATAAATGAGGCTAAAGCAAGCCCCGCACCGATTAAAAGTGCACCATTTGAAATTTGAGATTCTTGTTGTGCTGGTTGTTGGCTACTCATATGTTTATTCTTCTTGTGTTACCAATGATGCCTGAAGTAAAGCAAGAGCAATGCCATTTTTTAACTTATTGTTTTAATTTGCTTATTTTTGTTTTTCAATAAAATTACACTATAAAAGTGCGGGATATACAGTAGCTTTAATGAGCTATATAACATAGTTTAATTTTTTGCTTATAATTTGATGAAAATAAGCTGGGATTGAGCCATGTAAATTGGCTCTTTTTCAACCTTGCAGCTTATTTCCCTAATGCTTACAGCGTTTCCGATACCGCGCAAACGAAAGTTTTTAAGTATTCAGTTTCTGGAATGGAGAGATGAATCGGGTGATCTGGGGCTTGGCCGCCTGTTGCTAAGACGGTAATATTTCTATCTATATGACGCGCTGATGAGCGTAGGATTTCATGTAAATTCGCTTTGCTTAGGTGATAAGAGCAAGAGGCAGAAACTAAAATGCCATCTTTAGCTAAGACCTGTAAAGCTAAATGATTTAGGCGGCGATAAGCTTCGTAGCCTGCTTTGAAGTCTTTCTTGCGTTTAATTAATGCGGGTGGATCTAAGACGATAATGTCGAAACGTAAATTATCTAAGCGTGCTTGTTTTAGATATTCAAAAACATCGCTTTGTACAAAGTGCATTTTATCGCTGACTTGATTAAGTTGTGCATTTTGCTCTGCTAAGGCAATGGCTCCAGCTGAGGCATCGACGCAGGTGACTTGTTCGGCACCGTTCATTGCCGCAGGAATGCCCCAAGCGCCAGCATAAGAAAATAAATCTAAAACTGTTTTGCCTGATGCTATTTTAGCTAAATCCGCACGACTGCTACGATGATCATAAAACCAGCCAGTTTTTTGTCCATCCACTATATCAATTTTAAATTGCGCGTTATTTTCTTCGATAATGAGTTGTTTGGGTAATTCACCGTAGGCTAATTCGGTTTCCAGTGACAAGCCTTCTAGTTCTCTTTGGGGGTTATCATTTTTTAGCAAAATAGCTTGAGGCTGTAATAGTTCGACTAGCACTTTAACTAAAGCTTCTTTTTGGCGTTCAATGCCTGCCGTGGTGATTTGTACGCATAAGACATCACCAAAACGGTCTATGACTAATCCAGGTAAACCATCACTTTCGCTAAAGACTAGACGGTAAAATGGTTTATCATAAAATAGTTCACGCAAAGCAAGTGCTTTACTTAGGCGTGCGGTAAATATTTTTTCGCCGACTTTTGCGCTCGGTTTGCGCGATAACATGCGTGCGCAAATGAGTGTATTAGGATTTATGTAAGCTGTACCTAGTATTTTTCCATCACTAGCCGAGACGCTAACTAAATCACCTGCAGTAAATTGGGTAAGCGGACTGCGGGCAATATCGACTTCATTGCTAAAGACCCAGAGATGACCTTGGCGTAAGCGTTTGTCTTCGTTTTTTCTTAGAAACAGTTGAGGGTGAGCCATATTGAGGTATCCGTAAGGTAAATTTGGCTATTATAGCGAACTACGCAAGCTCTCGTATCAGCTTGTTATTGCAATGC
>JACUUF010000329.1 GCA_014859465.1 Methyloprofundus sp. | reverse complement strand
ATCAATCAAGTATCCACAAGGGGTTATCGGCAAAAGTCGAGAATCACGGCTGCCTGCGGATCGAAAATCAGGCTCAGGAAAACTGGAAAGTGACAAAAAATCAGTTAAAAAGGCCAGTAAGCTCAGTAAAAAATGAGTATCAAAACATAGGGTCGCTGGTAGCAGGGTCAAACAGCGGTTCGGAGAGGCTGATTCACAGCCTCATGAATAACGCGGGTTAAAGCAAGTGCTAAGTCATCGAAATTGCAATCTCAGACGAAAAATAATCCAAGCACAAAAAATGAAATAAGATTAAGAGTTGCTACAAGTAATCGTGATGATGAACTGGCTACATTCAGTATTTCTTATGGTTATGAAGAGGAAAAAAGTAAAAATAAAACGCCAGGGAAATGGGTGAAATACGGTGAATCTATCACCATAATGGGGCAAGTATTTAATGGCGGTAATTTTTATTTTGGTGGAAAGCTCAGCTCATTAGATGGGTATACAACGGAAGCTTCATTGGTTGATGACTCACTAAAAATTGAAATAAGTCCGTCAAGTTATGAGGGTGAAAGTTTAGGCTATTGGCCAAAATTTATATCACTAAAACCTAAAGAACGTGGAGCTTTCCTTAGTTGGCTATCAGGTAATAGAAATGATCCAGACACACCCTTGGGTTATGTATTTATTTATTTCTATGGCCTTGAAAGGCGCATTACCGTTGATTCAATTAAGCAGGCAGTGGATGATGATGAGTTCAAATCATTATTTGACGAAGTGCTACGATTAAAAGGGATTTACGGTGCTAGTCGCTCCTTTTCAAATTATGCAACACGTCTATTGGAAATCATGTGTCTACTACGTCCCCATATAGTATCAAATCCAGCACTGGAAAAAATACCACAAAGGGATTCGCTATTATTTAAGTATAGACTTTCCACTACGGTAAATGATAAGAAGCCCATACCTGCCGAACTGGCATTGGATTGGATTCGGTTTTTTCCAGATTATAATCTAAAGAAACCGGCACGGCGTTGTGGCTATGAGTTCAGCCAGATGTTTATACGCCTCTATAGTAAAAAATATGGTGACGGTATTGTTGTCAAACCCAATAAAACACGGTTAAGGATTGAGTATCATCCAGCCAGTTCCTCGCTACGTGGTATATCCTTGCCTCAACAGGATCTTCCAGATCCAAGTAATTTAAAAGGTCCCGTAAATAAGCTGATTGCAATTGCAGAAGAATGTACAGCAGAACTAGATGCTTATAGCAGGTATCTAGCTAAACCGGATGCTTCACAGACCGACATTGAAGCCGTATTGTTATTGCCTGACGAGATCAGTGATTTGGGAGATGCGCTAGGATTAGGCGAATTTAAGAAATGGGCAGATGATGCTATTTCAATAAAAAAAGGGCTGGTTGATGTTGAGGAGTTCTGGTCATATACCAAAACTCCTCTACCTTCCAAGATTAATAAAAAGGAAGCTGATTTAATTCAGAGCCTTGCTCAAAAAGCGGGTTATGGCATAGCTCCAGATACTCGTTATCATCATACTAAGACGAGCGTAGATGGAAAGCTGGTTCTATTTCCTGAAGGTCACGGAAAATACTTTGAGCCATCCAAGGCTTATAGTGAAATGGGTATGGTGCTGCGTCTAGGGGCAATGGTTGCCACAATTGATTCGCATGTCGATCAGGCAGAATTAAATTTCTTAGTTCAGCTTATTGACCACGATACCAATTTATCACCTACAGAAAAACAATCACTGCACGCCTACTTGGTTTGGAGACTAAATACACCTTCAAATATCATAGGATTGAAATCTAGAATAGAAGCATTAGGTAAAACAGAAAAAAAAGCGGTTAGCCGCATACTTGTCGGTGTGGCGATGGCCGATGGAAAAATTGATCCAGAAGAAATCAAACAACTTGAAAAACTCTATACCTTGCTTGGTCTTGATAAAACCCTTGTTACTGGAGATATTCATGGAATATCATCAAGTAAAGATGGTTTACGACGCTCAAGCTCTCAATCAGAAACCACTTCTTCACCACCTACTTCGTTTCAGTTGGATGAAAGTATCCTAGCGATTCATGAATCAGAAACTAAAGATGTACAAGGTATGTTGGCTTCAATATTTGTTGAGGATGAACCTATAATTGAATACGATGACTCAACTACTGGCAGCACTAATACAGAGGAAGAAGTTGGAATTGATAAACAGCATTATATTTTGTTCGAAGGCCTGATCCGAAAAGATAAATGGACTCGCGAAGAAGTGGAAAAACTGTGCCGCGATTTAGGTCTGATGGTTAGCGGAGCATTGGAAACTATTAATGACTGGTCGTTTGATAAAGTGGATGCAGCTGTACTTGAAGAGGATGGTGACGCAATTTATGTCGATCAGGAAATCGTAGAAGAAATAGAAGGTTAAAATTATGGAAAAACGTATCCGGTTAAAAGAGCGTGACGCAATAATTCAATCATTGAAATCAGGTGTGACTCCCAAGATTGGGATTCAGCATATTCAGGTAGGTCGAAGTAATGAAGTTAAAGCGCTGTATAAGGACATTGAAAGAATCTCTGAAGGTGGTGCAGCATTCAGACTAATCATTGGTGATTATGGCTCAGGGAAAACATTTTTCCTGAGTGTAGTGCGTTCTATTGCTCTTGAAAAGAAACTGGTTACGGTTAATGCGGATCTTTCACCGGATCGACGTGTACACGCTTCTTCAGGTCAGGCACGAAATCTTTATTCCGAACTAATGAGAAATCTTGCAACCCGTAATAAGCCTGATGGAAATGCATTAGCCAGTGTTGTAGAACGGTTTGTAACTCAAGCTTGTAAAGAAGCAGATGAAAAAAATATCAATGTTTCAACAGTAATACATAAAAAATTAGCCTCTTTATCTGAAATGGTTGGCGGATATGATTTTGCAAAAGTCATTAATGCTTACTGGAACGGTCATGAGCAGGACAATGAAGAACTAAAATCAAATGCTATTCGCTGGCTTCGGGCTGAATACACTACTAAGACAGATGCTCGAAAGGATCTTGATGTCAGAACAATTATTTCTGATAACTCGTTTTATGATGCATTAAAACTTATGAGTTTATTTGTGCGTCAGGCTGGTTATGAAGGCTTGCTCGTTAACCTGGATGAGATGGTTAATCCCGCCTTATTCATGAGGCATAGCTGAAAAGTGGGCGTGGCTTTGGTATG
>JACUUF010000005.1 GCA_014859465.1 Methyloprofundus sp. | reverse complement strand
TTCTCCGAATTATACACCGTAATAGAGGAATTTGCTTTAAGGATGAGCCATCTATTTTAAGCTTTTTAACGCATGTCTTTTTGTAAAAAATCCCCGTTAAGCTAGTTGGTTATGATATAACAAGCATTTAATTTAGAGCTTACTTATGACTAATAACGATATTTTACGCCGTCTTCGCTACACCTTCGATTTTGATGATTCAAAAATGATAGAAATATTTGCTTTAGCTGATTACCCTGTGACACGGGAGCAGGTAGTTAATTGGTTGAAAAAAGATGATGACCCTGCTTATCAGGCCTGTAGAGATGAGCAGATGGCAACTTTTTTGAATGGTTTGATAAATGAGAAACGCGGAAAAAAAGAGGGAGTGCAACCTGAAATAGAAAAACGATTAACCAATAATATTGTTTTTAGAAAATTGAAGATCGCTTTGGATCTTAAAGATGAAGATATATTGCAGTTGTTGGCCTTGGCTGATTTTTCAATGAGTAAGCATGAATTAAGTGCATTTTTTCGTAAGCCTGAGCATAAAAATTATCGCGAATGCAAAGATCAGGTTTTGCGTAATTTTTTACAAGGCGTGCAATTACAATATCGTTCTGAGGTCTAAAGGTAGAGTAGGGTTTTTATTTGAGAATAAAAGAAAATGGTTAACTTTTTAAATAAGTTGCATGATTATTTGGATCTAGTACGGGCCTTAGAATTTTTAGGGCCTTTGGCATTAAGACTTTATCTATTTCCAATTATGTGGATGGCGGGTATGCATAAAGTAACAAGCTTTGAAGATACTGTGGTTTGGTTTGGAAATGCTGAATGGGGACTGGGCTTGCCATTGCCAGCGCTTATGGCTGGATTGGTTGCCGGAACTGAAGTTTTGGGCGCGGTGTTTTTATTGCTTGGGTTTGCCGTGCGTTGGATTTCTATTCCTTTGTTATCATTATGGTAGTTGCTACTTATACTGTGCATTTACCTAATGGTTGGTTGGCTGTTTCCGAAGAGAGTGGTTTTTTCGCTACAGACAGAACGATAGCTGCAATAGAACGTCTAAGTCGAGCTAAGGAGATTCTTCAACAATATGGCGATTATGAATGGTTAACTGAGCAAGGTAGTTTCGTTGTCTTAAATAATGGAGCCGAGTTTGCTGTTACTTACGCGATTATGTTGTTAATGTTGATTTTTGTCGGTGGCGGTCGTTATCTGAGTTTAGATTATTGGATTGCTAAAAAGTTTCGTCGCCAAGTCAGTGTCTATAGCCGGTTTTAAGATACATTATGTGTAAATATAGCGTTATCATTGCCACTTTAAATGAAGCAACCGGTATCAAGAAATGTTGCCTAGTTGCGTAGGTTGATGATATGGACTCCTCTCCCTTCTGACGGTGTCATATAATGCACCTGATATAGGCAAAGAAAAAAGAGGAGTCCGAAATGAATAATAGCGTAATAGGTTTAGACATCGCAAAAAATATCTTTCATATGTACAGTATTGGTGTTGACAATAAAGTGATTAAAAAGAAACTAAAGCGCGCTGAAATGTTAGCCTTCTTTGCCACTTACCAAACAAGCCTGATTGGGATAGAAGCGTGTGGTGGAGCGCATTATTGGGCAAGAGAATTGGCCAAGCTAGGGCATGAAGTAATTCTTTTAAATGCGCGCTACGTTAAAAATTTCGTTGTCGGCAATAAAAATGATTATAACGATGCCCAAGCTATTTTTGATGCGGTTACTCGCCCCAATAAACGGGTGGTGGCTGTAAAAACGGTTGAACAACAAGATATTCAGTTAATTCATAAAATTCGCCAGGGCTATATAGATAAACGCACCGCCTTAGTGAATCAAATACGTGGTTTGTTAAGTGAAAGTGGCATTGTGATTCATCAGGGCATTAATCAGGTTAGAAAAGAATTACCGTTTATTCTGGAAGATGCAGAAAATAAACTAACCCCCATAAGTCGCGAATTGTTTGCCGAGCAGTACGAAGAATTAACCAAGCTAGATGAGAAAATTAAACAACAAGACCAGCGCATTACCCGCCTATGTGCCAATAATGAAAAGGCAAAACGCTTTTTAGACGTGACCGGTGTGGGCCCCATGACAGCGAGCATAGTTGCGGCTGATATAGGTGAAGGAAAAGGCTACGTTAGCAGTCGTGATTATGCCGCCAGCTTAGGCGTGGTACCCAAGCAGCATAGTAGTGGTGACAAACAAGTTTATTTAGGGATCAGTAAGCGTGGCAACCGTTATATACGCACCTTATTAATTCATGGTGCTCGTGCGGTATTGAAAAACTGTACCAATAAAACAGATGCTTTAAGTATCTGGCTACAAGGGCTGATAGAGCGACGTGGATTTAACAAAGCTGCGGTCGCTTTAGCCAATAAAAATGCTCGCATACTGTGGTCTATGGCGGTCACCGGCAAGGCTTATGAAGTCAAAGCATAAAGGAGCACGAGCCGGATTAACTGAGTAACCAAGATTGCGGAGGCAAGTTAACAATAAGTGATGACAACAACAGGTCAGACCGGTGCTTTCAAACCCCGTTCACCCCAGTGGCTCTTTAGAAGCCGATAGGTTGGTTGAGGAGAAAGTGCGCGGATAGATTATCAGGAGTCCTGAGGTAATAAAACCTTTGTTAGAGACCGAATATATGGCTGCAATCTTGATCTCTGTTGATGACATTAACTGGTGAAAACTTGGCTTGCAATAAATGAGGAGTCCATATATGGGCTGAGGCACGAAGCCCAATCTTGTATATTAAACACACTTCAAAAAAACACAGGATTATTTAACGAAATTGCTTATAGTAGTAACCGATTTTCTGGGAAAGCCGTCCCAACCTTAAGCTTCGAGCTTGTATGTAGATTGGCTCCTCCTCACTCCAGAAATTGCATTAATGGAAGATGTTGCTATTGTCGTTGTTCTTAAAGATTGTATTTAGTTTCAATAATTCCCCCACCTAAACAAACTTCGCCATCATAAAATACCACGGATTGCCCTGGAGTAATGGCACGTTGCTGCTGGGTAAAAATCACTTTAACTCTATTTTCTGGAAGCGGAATCACTTTACACGCTTGGTCGGCTTGCCGATAGCGCGTTTTCGCTGAGCATGCAATGACTTCAGTTAATGGCTGATTGCTGCACCAATCCAATTGATTGGCTTCTAGTGCGTTATGGAGCATTAAAGGGTGAGTATGCCCTTGACCAACAATCAAAATATTATTTTCTAAATCTTTATCTAGGACATACCATGGCTCATCAGGTGCATCTTTAACGCCACCTATGCCTAAACCTTGGCGCTGCCCAAAAGTGTAATACATTAAGCCAGAATGTTGGGCTATGTACTGCCCTTCGGGGGTACGCATTTCTCCTGGCTGAGTAGGTAAATAACGTTGCAGAAATTCTTTAAATTTACGTTCACCAATAAAACAAATGCCGGTACTGTCTTTTTTTAGATAATTAGCAAAGCCATATTTTTCGGCCAATTTTCTGATTTCAGTTTTATGTAGGTGGCCGATAGGAAATAGCGTTTTAGCTAAGGCTTTTTGACCCAAAGTATATAAAAAATAGCTTTGTTCTTTGTTTGGATCTAGGCCTTTAAGTAAGTAAAATTCACCGTTTTTTTCACTGACCCGTGCGTAGTGACCAGTCGCTATATATTCAGCGCCCAGATCTTCAGTGGCATAGTTTAAGAAGGCTTTAAATTTTACGTGTTTGTTACATAAAATATCTGGGTTAGGGGTGCGCCCTGCGGTAAATTCAGAAAGAAAAACTTCAAAAACTTCATCCCAGTATTCGCTGGCAAAGTTGATAGTTTTTAGCTCTATGCCCAGAGTGTCACAAACTTGTTGAGCATCGGCTTGATCTTCTAATGCGGTACATTCTTCTGTGCCGTCATCTTCATCCCAGTTTTTCATAAAGACGCCAGTAACTTGGTGGCCTTGTTCTAATAATAGCGCGGCGGTTACCGATGAATCGACTCCGCCGGACATGCCGACGATGATATTTTTGCTCATTCTTCTACATCTAAAAAGGTTTTTAATAAGGCGAGAGGGTAACACTCGCCTGCTAAGTATTGATCTATAGTTGTTAACACTAAAGGACTGCGCAATTGTGCTTTGTGGGCTACAATTTCAGCATAACTGAACCAGTGAGTGCGGATAATTCCTTCATCTAAGGCTTGTTCAGGGTTGTGATCGTAACATTGGCCGACAAAACAGATGCGCATGAAGCTAGGCATCTCAGGATTTTTACGCCATAGTTGGATGCTAGTAAGGTATTCAGGGGTGAACTGCCACGCCGTTTCTTCGTTTACTTCGCGTTTTACAGCATCAATTAAACTTTCCCCCGGCTCCAAATGTCCTGCGGGTTGATTGAACGCAATGCCGGTAGGTGTTTCTTCTTCAACTAATAGAAAATGTTGATCTCGTTCAATAATGGCTGCGACGGTGACATGCGGTTTCCAAACCATTGTTTATCCACTTAGTTTTAAAAAAGGGCTGTAGTCTAACTGATTTAAGGCTATTATACTTTATTAGTAATTGAATTTGAGGATTTGACCTCAAGATTAAGTATGATTAATTTAATTTTAAAGTGTAAAAGAAATGAGTGACTTTGATCCATCAATAGATAATGATGATGCTTTGGCTGTTCAGGAGGCTGCGCCTAAATTAAAGAGGCCGCCGTTATATAAGGTAGTATTATTGAATGATGACTTTACGCCAATGGATTTTGTCATTGAAGTCCTGATTGATTTTTTTGCTATGTCGGAAGAGCAGGCCACGCAAGTTATGTTGCATGTACATACTCAAGGCGTAGGCGTTTGTGGTGTATTTTCGCGTGATGTGGCGGAAACTAAAGTGGAACTGGTAAATAACTATTCTCGTGAACATCAGCACCCTTTGCTGTGTGCGATGGAAGAAGCATAAGGAGCTTATAGTATGTTAAGTAAAGATCTTGAAGTAACACTGAATTTGGCATTTGTTTCTGCGCATGAGCAACGGCACGAATTTATTACCGTTGAGCACTTGTTGTTGGCCTTATTGGATAATGCAACTGCTGCTCAAGTTTTAGCGATATGTTCTTGTGATATTCCCCTGTTACGTAGTGAATTAACTCAATTTATAGATGAAACTATTAGCTTGCTAAACCAGGAGCGCCGCCGAGAAACACAGCCGACTCTAGGTTTTCAGCGAGTTTTACAAAGAGCCGTTTTTCATGCTCAGGCTTCAGATAAAAAGGAAGTTGATGGTGCTAACTTATTAGTTGCGTTATTTAGTGAGCAAGATTCACATGCTGTCTATTTATTAAATAAACAAGATATACAGCGTTTAGATGTGGTCAATTATTTATCGCATGGTTTATCTAAGGATAATAACAGTACAGAAGAAAAAGTCGCTATTGCTAGTGGGGTAGAGCAGGAAACAATTGAAAGCCCGCTAGCGAAATATACAACGAACCTTAATCAAGAGGCTTTAGAGGGTAAGATTGATCCTTTGATTGGTCGCGAAAGCGAGTTAGAGCGAACCATTCAAGTTTTATGTCGCCGGCGTAAAAACAATCCTTTATTAGTTGGCGAGGCAGGTGTTGGTAAAACCGCGATTGCTGAAGGTTTGGCTAAGAAGATTGTTGAGGAGGATGTTCCTGATATTTTACGTGATTGTGTTATTTATTCCTTGGATTTAGGTGCTTTGGTTGCGGGTACAAAATATCGCGGTGATTTTGAAAAGCGACTTAAAGCGTTAATGAATCAGTTGAAGAATGAGGCTAATTCGATTTTATTTATCGATGAAATTCATACTATTATAGGCGCTGGTTCGGCTTCTGGTGGGGTAATGGATGCCTCTAATTTAATTAAGCCTGCGTTAGCTTCTGGTAGTTTGCGCTGCATAGGTTCGACCACTTATCAAGAGTATCGAGGTGTTTTTGAAAAGGATCATGCTCTGGCGAGACGCTTTCAGAAGATTGATGTTATTGAGCCGACGATTGATGAGACTTATTTAATTTTAAAGGGTTTAAAAAGTCGCTTTGAAGAGCATCATGAGCTCAAATATAGTTTAGAGAGTTTGCGTGTTGCAGCGGAATTATCGGCACGCCATATTACTGATCGATTTTTACCTGATAAAGCCATTGATGTGATTGATGAGGCGGGTGCGAGGCAGCGCATGATTCCTGAAGGGGAGCGTAAAGAGTTGATTGATGTGCATGAGGTTGAAGAAATTGTCGCTAAAATTGCTCGAATCCCAGCTAAATCTGTTTCGACTAATGATCAAGATAAATTAAAAAATCTTGAGAAAAATTTAAAAATGTTGGTGTTTGGTCAGGATGAGGCGATATCTGCTTTATCATCGGCTATTAAGCTTTCTCGTGCAGGTCTGCGTGATGCCAGTAAAACCATTGGTTCTTTCTTGTTTGCTGGGCCTACAGGCGTCGGTAAGACGGAAGTCACTAAACAGCTAGCTAAACTATTAGGTGTTGAGCTAATTCGTTTTGATATGTCCGAGTATATGGAGCGGCACACGGTTTCGCGTTTAATTGGTGCGCCTCCAGGTTATGTGGGCTATGACCAAGGTGGGTTATTAACCGAGCAAGTGACTAAGCATCCTCATGCTGTCCTCTTGTTAGATGAGTTGGAGAAAGCGCATCCTGATGTATTTAATTTGCTCTTACAAGTGATGGATCATGGTACATTAACTGACAATAATGGGCGTAAAGCAGATTTTAGAAATATTATTTTGGTGATGACCACTAATGCAGGTGCTGAGGAAGGTAGTCGTGCTTCTATAGGGTTTACTCAACAAGAGCATTCTAGTGATAGTCTGCGCGTGGTAGAGAAGGCCTTTTCGCCAGAATTCAGAAATAGATTGGATAGCATTATTCAGTTTAGACCACTTGATATTGCGGTGGTGGGCAATGTGGTTGATAAATTTATCTTTGAACTGGAAACTTTGTTGCTAGAGAAAAATGTAACGTTTAGTTTAGATCCAGAAGCCAGACTCTGGTTGGCAGAGCACGGTTGCGACGCTAAAATGGGCGCAAGGCCGATGGCTAGATTGATTCAGGAAAAAATCAAAAAGCCTCTGGCGAACGATTTATTATTTGGTAAGCTTGAACGAGGCGGTCATGTTCATGTTATTGTTCAGGATAAAGAGCTAGCGTTTACTATTGAAAGTAAAGAACTGAGTATCCCAGAAAAAAATTAATACTTTTGTTTACGCTAACCTTTGGGTTAGCGCATACGAAATGTAATCCGGCCCTTCGTTAAATCGTAAGGCGTCATTTCTACTTTAACCTTATCACCCGTCAAGATGCGGATGTAATGTTTGCGCATTTTCCCAGAAATATGTGCAGTAATAACATGTCCGTTTTCTAGTTCTACTCTAAACATTGTATTAGGAAGGGTATCGATAATCGTACCATCCATTTCAATTTGGTCTTCTTTTGCCATTTGTATTGTGTACTCTAAAATATATAAAAAATTTTCTTATCATAGCAGATAAGTTTTATTGGGAATAGATTTAAAAATAAAAAGGGCATATAGGGTATAAATTCTATTGATGCCCTTTTTACTTAGTTTTTAATCGTTTTCTTTAGTTTTTGCTACTTCTACGCTAGCGCTTGCTTCTTTAGTTTGTGCTGGTTTGGTCGTTGTACTGCTTTCTTTTTTTTCTGCTGGGGCTGTTGTTTCTGCCTTGGCAGTAGTTATGCTTTTTTGATAATCTGCAGCGTAAGATTGAGTGCTTGTGTTGCGCTTCTCCTGTGTAACTGGCTCATTCTGAGTGCTATTTCTATTCTCAGTAGCGCTGTTAGAGTTGGCGTCGTTAGTTTGAACTCCTTCAGTTTTTTCTCTTGGTTTTCTGTTATAGCCTCTGCGGTTCGTTCTTTTTTGTTGATTTCTAGCTTTAGCTTCCGAGTTTACTGTATCGTTATTTTCAATAACGGATTCTTCTTTCCGTTCCTGAGGTTTAGCTGTGGCCGTAGATGCAGGTACGGTAGTTGCACTGACATCAGAGTTTGTATCTACGTTTGGTTTATTGCTCCGGTCGCGGTTACTATTTCTATTACGATTTCTTTGGTTATTATTTCTATTGCGATTATTCTGTGGTCTTTCGGTGCGCGTTTGCTCTGTTTTTGCATCAGAGGTTGATGCAGATTTATCGGTGCTTTCTTCTTCCGTAGGGCCAACAAGTTTGTTCCAGAAACGGCTGATTAGGCTGGCTGAATTTTTCTTGTTTTGTATAGGTGGTGCAGGTGCGTCAGGGAGAAATTCTTTAAGTGCTGCTTGTTCGACTTTGGGAGCTGCTTCTTTAGCAAAATCAGGTGCCGCAATTGTTTCTTGTTGAATTTGATTGTAGCTTGCTACTTCTGTAGAGCCATCATCGTCCTTCAATTTAATGCGTTCTATATCGTATGCAGGCGTTTCTAAGTGTTTGCTAGGCAAGATAATGATACGGACTTTTAAGCGTGACTCAATTTGGTCTATAGACGGGCGTTTTTCATTCAATAAGAAGGTTGCGCATTCAATTGGCAAATGAGCGATAACTCTATCTGTTCCGCCTTTCATTGCTTCTTCTTCCAATATTCTTAGTACAGATAAGGCGACTGATTCAACGTTACGAATTTCACCTTGACCGTTACAGCGCGGACAAGTCAGCTGGGTTGTATCGCCTAGTGATGGACGCAAGCGCTGACGAGACATTTCTAATAAGCCAAAGCGTGAGATGCGGCTAGTTTGTACACGCGCGCGATCAATTTTTAATGCATCGCGCATTCTATTTTCTACCGCGCGCTGATTTTTATTGGCGAGCATGTCAATAAAATCAATAACAAATAAACCGCCTAGATCACGCAATCTTAACTGGCGCGCAATTTCATCGGCAGCCTCAAGATTGGTATTAAGGGCAGTTTCTTCTATGTCGCTGCCTTTAGTGGAGCGTGCCGAGTTAATATCAATCGATGTTAGTGCTTCGGTGTGATCAATAACCAGTTCTCCACCAGAAGGTAGTGGGACTGAGCGGCTATAGGCGGTTTCGATTTGAGATTCGATCTGATAGCGATTAAAGAGCGGTACATCATCGCTGTATAATTTTGCTTTACTCAGATAGTGCGGCATTACTTGTTTTAAGAAGTTATGCACCAATTTAAAGGCAGATTCCTTGTCAATAAGAATCTCATCTATATCGGCGCGCAAGTGATCACGAAGCGCGCGAATAATGACATTACTTTCTTGAAAAATGAGGAAAGGTTTATTTTGCTCTTTAGAGGTGCGATCAATTGCTTCCCATAATTGTAGTAGGTAGTTTAAATCCCACTGTAGTTCATCGGTACTTTTTCCGCAGCCAGCCGTACGAACAATAAGTCCCATATTCTCAGGCACCTCTAGTCCAGCCATTGCATCGCGTAACTCATTGCGTGTCTCGCCTTCGATACGACGTGAAATGCCTCCCGCTTTGGGGTTGTTAGGCATTAGGACCAGATAAGTGCCCGCTAAACTGATGTAAGTGGTTAGGGCGGCGCCTTTATTGCCGCGTTCTTCTTTTTCAATTTGAACGATAACCTCTTGGCCTTCTTTTAGTAGATCCTTGATTTTTTGGCGGCTTAAGTTTTGGTCATCTGAATTTACAGCACTCGGTGAAACTTCTTTTAACGGTAAGAATCCGTGCTTATCAGCGCCATAGTTGACGAAAGCGGCTTCCAAGCTAGGCTCGATACGAGTAATGATACCTTTATAAATATTAGATTTTTTTTGTTCTTGTGAAGGGTGTTCAATGTCAAAATCATAAAGTTTTTGACCATCTACCAAAGCAACACGCAGTTCTTCGGGCTGCGTCGCATTGATAAGCATTCTTTTCATTAGTAATAATCCTTTTTGACCCTCTTAGTCCGTGCAGAAGATACGTATTGCTTAGTTTGCTATTGTTAGTATGTTGGTCTATGGGTATGGGCATGAAAAAATGATCCCAGCTAAATTTTTTTTGTATTTATATTCGATTGTTTGCACGTTTTTTTGCACGTCATTTAAGCGCTTGCTACAACAAAAAATATAAATTAAAAAACAGTGCCTCAGGGGGCAATAATCATGCGTGCCTATACTAGATATTTTGTGTGGCAAATAATATCTAGCTAACAAGAGGTCGTTCAATCGACTGCTATCCATGCTGAAAACACATATTCAGGAGCTTTGCTTACTGCTCTACTGGTGTTTTATTGCAACGTTTTTACAGTTTCGATTGAAAGGCCATGTAAACCGTCTATCGTATCGTTCAGCCTTTATCAGGTCGAATATCGCTCATCATGGGCCGAGCGAAAAAACCCAAAAATTGTTATAGCTTTACGTTTATTAAGTAATACTAAAAGCGACTTATTAGTTTGCTACTTTGAGTACTTTATCTATTCGAATAAAGGCTTAATATCAGCTAATTGTAGGGAGTGTTTTTATTTTATCACCTGCAACCTTTCAATTATAACCTGTTACAGTGGCGAATGAAATTATCTTATAGTATGAAGTCATGAATTCAACTATTATATGCTGATGAAAATAGAAGATACCCCCCATATACTCGAAGTGCAGTTTGTTGAAATTACTGATGCTCATGAAGGGCAGCGATTAGATAACCTGTTGATCAAAGTACTCAAAGGCGTGCCTAAAAGTAGAATTTATCGCCTTATCCGTAAAGGCGAGGTGCGTATCAATAAAGGTCGCTGTGATGCTAAGCGTAAGTTAATTATTGGTGATGTTGTGCGCATTCCACCGATCCGTGTTGCCGAAGAAAAAGAACAACTACCTGCTCCTGCCTATCTTAAAAAGTGCTTGGAAGAGGGTGTTTTATTTGAGGATAATGCTATTCTGGTGATTAATAAACCCGCCGGATTTGCCGTGCATGGTGGCTCGGGGCTTAGCACTGGGGTGATTGAGGCTTTGCGTGAAATACGCCCTGAAAGCCATTTTTTGGAATTAGTGCATCGCTTAGATAAAGAAACTTCAGGCTGTTTGATTATTGCCAAAAAACGCAGCGCATTACGTATCTTGCATGAGTATTTTCGCGGCGATGGTGTGAGAAAAAGTTATTTAGCGCTGTTAGGGGGTCGCTGGGAGCAGGAAAAAGTCATTGTTGATCAGCCTTTGTTGAAAAGTACTAACCAAAGCATAGAGCGCATGGTTAAGATCAATGCAGCCGGTAAAGCATCGAAAACTTTATTTAAACGAATTAGTCTTTTTCAACATGCCACCCTGGTTGAAGCGTCTCCTTATACTGGACGCACACATCAGATCCGAGTACATGCTGCATGGCTAGGGCATGCAATTATTGCTGATGATCGTTATGGAGATAATGACATTAATAAGCAATTTAAAAAACGCGGTTATAAGCGTTTGTTTTTGCATGCGCAAAAATTGCAATTTGCACATCCAATAAGCGGTGAGTTACTCAAGATTGTCGCGCCATTGCCAGATGATTTGCAAAGCCTGCTAGATAATGAAAAATAAATTTGTTTTAATTGTTGGCTAGTATTTAATAAACTGGTCACTTTAAATCTTAAGTGAGTACGTTTTTTTAAAATTTTTTAATCAGGAGAGAATTCACGTGAGTGAAAATCAGTGGAATGAGCCAAGTTCAGAAGTAACCGATAAAGCAAGTGGCTGGGAGCGAGAAGCAATAGAAAAATTGGCTTTTGCAGCTGTTACCGAGCAAAGGCGCGCGCGTCGCTGGGGAATCTTCTTTAAAAGTTTAATGTTTGTTTATTTGGCCGTTATTTTAGGTGTCGGTATGTATCCGACATTCGAGCAGAGCTTTGGCCAAGAGGGTAGCGAAGGGCATACCGCTGTGATTAGTATTAATGGCGTGATTGCTGAAGGTAAGGAAGCAAATGCGGAGGCAATTATTAAATCTTTACGTAATGCGGTAAAGAATGAAAAGACTAGAGGGATTATTCTACATGTGAATAGCCCTGGCGGCAGTCCTGTGCAATCATCTTATGTTTATGATGAGATTCGCAACATCAAGTCTAATAATCCAGACCTGCCTATTTATGCGGTTGCTTCTGATATTTGCGCGTCAGGGTGTTATTTTATTGTTTCTGCTGCGGATAAAATATTTGTTAATCCGTCCAGTTTAATAGGCTCAATTGGTGTGATTATGGATGGTTTTGGGTTTGTTGATACTATGGCTATGTTAGGTGTGGAGCGTAGATTGGTTACTGCTGGGGCACATAAGGCATTAATGGATCCTTTTTCTCCTGCAAAAGAAGAAGAGAAAAAATATATGGAAGATTTATTAGCGCAAGTTCATCAGCAGTTTATTAGCGCGGTAAAAAATGGCCGAGGTGATCGACTAATAGAAAATGAAGATACTTTCTCGGGTTTAGTCTGGACCGGAGAGCAGGGGGTTAAAATTGGTCTGGCCGATGATTTTGGTACTGATGATAGTGTGGCAACTGATATTATTGGTGCTAAAAAACGCGTTGATTTCACTATTCAAGAACGTTTAATTGATCGTTTAGCAGGAAAAATGGGGGCTTCATTTGCGCATTCATTGCGTAGTTTAGGACAGCAAATTACGCTGCAATAAATTTTTGTCAAATGTTAACTGTTCTACAGAGTTATAGAGCATAACTCTATGCATGATTTTTAATTAGTATGTAGTACGAGGATTTTTAGTGGATATTGCTTCCTTAGTTGGTTTTTTATTAGGTATTGGGATTATCATTGCGGCTATTGCCACGGGCGGTGATGTCATGCTATTTGTTAATATACCTTCGCTACTGATTGTTATTGGCGGAACTTTGGGTGTGAGCCTAATGCGTATTCCTTTGGCTGATTTTATCCGTTCTTTTGCAGTCTTAGGTAAAGCCTTTTTAAATAAAAAAGAAGATCCTGTTGCGCTAATTGAAGATGCTGTACGTTTAGCTGATGTCGCTAGAAAAAATGGCTTACTTGCCTTGGAAGGCGAAGAAATTGCAAATCCTTTTCTTAAAAAAGGCATAGGCTTATGTGTCGATGGTCATGATCCTGCGTTTGTCAGAAAAATGTTACAGCAAGAAATTGATCAAATGGTCAGTCGTAATGAGACTGGGCAAGATATGTGGAAAGGGGTTGGTGATTTAGCGCCAGCGATGGGTATGATTGGCACCTTGGTAGGTTTAGTGCAAATGTTAGCTAATATGTCAGATCCTGCCAGTATTGGTCCGGCAATGGCCGTTGCACTGTTAACAACTTTATACGGTGCTATGGTTGCCAACTGCTTTGCTTTACCTATGGTTGACAAGTTGGCTTACGTTTTATTGTATGAGCGTACTAATAAGGAGCTGATTTTAGAAACAATTTCCGGCATACAGGAAGGCATGAACCCTAAAGTGCTTGAGACTTTATTGAGCTCTTATATTGCTGAGAAAAAACGTAAAGTTGAAGGTGGAGATTAACCATGGCTGATTGCCCTAAATGCCCGCCTGTTGGAGCGCCGCTGTGGTTAGCGACCTTTGCGGACTTAATGTCATTATTGATGTGTTTCTTTGTTTTATTGTTATCTTTTGCGAATATGGATGCCAAAAAATTTAAAGTAGTCGCGGAGTCAATGGAAAATGCATTTGGTGTACAGCGCGATATTGAAGCGGTTGAAATTCCGCTGGGAACGAGCATTATTGCTCAGTATTTTTCCCCCGCTTCGACTAATCCAACTCTACTAGAAGAAATTAAGCAATCAACCTCGCAATCCTCAACTAGTTTGGACGTTTCTCTGGAAGAGAAAGAAAAAATGAAGCAGGAAATTATGGAGCAAGCTTTAGAAAATACCCAAGCTGAAGCAGAAAAAATTGAAGAGAGATTAAAAGATGACATTGATAAAGGCCTTGTTTCTATTGAGACACAAGGCTTAAAAATTATTATCCGTATTAATGAAAAAGGTTCTTTTGCATCTGGTACTGCTATTTTAAAATCTGGCTTTGAACCAGTTATGAACAGAATTACCGAGTCAGTCATTCAAGCAAAAGGTAAAGTTTTGGTTGCCGGGCATACTGATGATATTCCTATTTCGACGGATTGGTACCGCTCTAATTGGGAATTATCCGCAGGCCGTTCGGTGACTGTTGCTGAATTTATGCTAAAAAATAAGCAACTCGATAAAAAGCGCGTCGTTATTGAAGGTCATGCCGACTCGCAGCCGCTGGTAGCTAATACCTCAAATGAAAATAGAGCAAAAAATAGGCGCGTAGAAGTCATTTTAGTTCAAGATGATCCAACACTTGAGTTTGATAAAATCCAGAAACACGCGCAAGAATAATAAGTGAGCATAATAATGAGCAAAAAAAACGTATCTCAAGTGGATGAACGTAGGCGTTTCTTTAGAATTGATGATGAAATTAATCTTTTTTATAAAAAAGTAGAGCCAGCATCAATAAAAAAGTATTCCGAAGCCTCTAGTGAACTATTGAACAATTGTTCGCTTGCTGCGGCTTTAGATATTTTAAATCAAGAGTCACAAATTATATTTAATCGAATTGAACGCAGTAATCCAGATGTTGCTGACTATTTAAAGGTAATGGATAACAAGATTAATTTGGTTGCTCGCGCTGTGTTAATGGATGGTACTGATCTGATTGACGAGCAGTCTCGAAATGTCAGTTTGAGTGCCTCTGGAGTAGCCTTTGAGTGTGAAGAATTGATTACTGAAGGTGAGTTTTTAGAAATTAGATTGTTACTCACTTCTAGCATGGCGGTCATAGTGAGTTATGGGGATGTTGTTTATAGCCATAAAAACCCAGAGATCAAGTCTGAATTTCCTTATGTGGTAGGGGTTGCTTTTAGCGAAATGAAAGAGCAAGACAGAGAATTATTAATTAAACATGTTGTTAAGCGTCAAATGCAACAAATTCGTGAACATAAAGAAAACTAGATTAAGGCGTGCAATTTTCAGAAAAGAAGCAAGCATTATTGCGGCTATTGGCTGATGGCTGCTTTCATTCGGGCACAGAATTGGCTCAACAATTAAATTTTAGTCGTTCTGCGCTTTGGAAACAAATTAACGCATTAGAAGAGCAAGGGATTGAAATTTTAGCCGTTAATGGTAAAGGTTATCGACTAAAGTCACCTGTAGAGTTGCTTGATAAATCCAATATTATTAATAGCTTGACGGCTGCCACACAGCAGTTGATTGCTGTTTTTGATATTCATGACCAAATTGATTCTACCAATACTAATTTAGTTGCCTTGAGTAGGGAAATACCGGAATCGACAGGCGTTATTTGTCTTGCTGAGCAACAGACCGCTGGGCGTGGTCGAAGGGGTCGAGAGTGGGTCTCTCCTTTTGGTAGTAATCTTTACTGTTCAGTTTTATGGCGATTTCAGGAAGGTCCAGCCAGTTTATCAGGTTTGAGTTTGGCTATTGGTGTTGCTGTTATTAAGGCTTTAAATGCCCATGGCATTGAAGGTGTTGGCTTGAAATGGCCTAATGATATTTATTGGCAACAAAAAAAATTAGGTGGTATTTTGGTAGAAGTTTCCGGGGAATCAAACGGCCCTTGTAGTGCGGTGATTGGTCTCGGCTTAAATCTTCATTTGTCGAGTGATAAAGCATTAAGTATTAAGCAAGACTGGATTGATATCAATCAAATCTTAGGCGGTAATCATAAAATTTCACGTAATCAATTACAGGCGTCTCTACTAGAGCAGTTTTTTCAAGTTATTAGTCAATATACTGAGCAGTCATTTGCTCAATATCGCGATGAATGGCGACTTTATGATTGCATGCAAGGACAAGCGGTTAATTTATTTGTTGGTAAGCAAATTGTCGGTGGAACTGTGCTAGGTATTAATGATGACGGGTTGTTGTTATTGCAAACTCAAGATGGCAAGGTGCAATGCTATGCCTCAGGTGAAGTCAGCTTTCGTCGTTCATGAACTTATTAGTTGATATTGGCAATACTCGCTTGAAATGGGTGCTACAGCATTCAGATAAGATGGATTCTTTCGGTGCTGTTGTGCATAATCAAGATGATTTTTCTGCTGCATTAATCTCTGCTTGGCAGTTACTATCGGTACCTGATGGTATTTATTTTGCTTGTGTTGGCTCAATTGAACTTAAACAGTTACTTATTACTATTATTGAACAGCTATGGCCTAATTGCCCGATACAAGAAATCCATACGAAAAAATATTCTCATGGCCTAAGCAATGCTTATCTTAATCCAGAAAAATTAGGTGTAGATCGTTGGTTGGTAATGCTTGGAGCCTTCGAACATTATCCCGCGCCTCTTTGTGTTGTAGATTTAGGTACCGCAATCACCTTAGATGTCATTGATGAGCAAGGTCAGCATTTAGGTGGCATGATTATGCCTGGATTAACCTTATTAAAGCAGTCTTTAAGTAAAGGCACGGCAGATTTAAATTTTTGCTCAGAGATGCATAAGCAAGGATTGGCAAATTATACCCAGGCGGCTATTTATAATGGTTGTCTTTGTGCTGTTAAAGGTTTTGTTGAGGCAGGGCTTAGGCAAACGACAAAAACTTCGCGCTTAATTTTAACCGGAGGCGATGCTGAGTTTTTAGCGGATACTTTGAGGCTAGATGCTGTGGTTGATGCTGAATTAATATTTAAAGGAATGGCTTTATTAAGTAGCGGGCAAAGTGAGTCGTGAAATTTTTATTTTTAAGTATTTTATTATCTAATATTGTTTTTTTCTTTTGGGAATATAGAAAAGGCGCCCCTGAAATTTACTTACCTAAAAATATTGAAAGCCAAACAAGCAATGCAAATCCGCAGCAGATTTTTTTGCTCAGTGAGCTCCCTGCTAAGATTACTCCTTTAGACCTTGACAGTACCAGCAATAGCGCGGTCATTGTTCCTAGCGCAAATACGGATGAATCTTTTATTGAGCCAAAACAAGCGCAGGCTGCTCGTGATAATTTTGTTGGTCCTTTAAATAATATAGTTCAGCCCGACATCCGTGCGGCCGATGAAAATATCGAATTTATTGGCCCCTTATTAGCTAACGAAACGAGTGCAGACAGCCCCGAAAAAGAGCAAGACGTGCTGACACTTAAACAGTCTGGAACTTTACCCTTGACTGCTGCTACCGAGCTAGTAGAGCCTAGCGAGGAGTCTGAGCTATTGTCTGCTTGCTATCTATTGCAAGACGGTGAATATTCGAAGCAGATGTTCGCAACGACTAATAAAAGTGAAGCCTTTAAATTTGCACTCGTACGGCAGGAGCAGCAATATATTGGTAGTTATTTAGTGCTTACTTTAGCAGCTAATTCTTATCAAGAAGCTAAAACGTGGGAGAAGGCTATTAAGCAGCAAGGCATCAATGAGTTGTGGTTGTTTACACGCGGCAAATTTAAGTGGCGGATTTCTCTAGGATTATTTAGCACACCAAGCAACGCAGAAAAAATGAAGGCCTCTTTTGCAAGGCGAATGACAAGACAATTGGAGGTCGTACCTAGTCACCAAACTAGAATGGTGACAGAAATCCACATCAGTGGCTCGGAAACAGACGTTGCTTCATTTAAGAATGAATTTTCTCGGTATTTTAAGCAACAGAGTCAGTGCGCTGAAGTGCAGCTAAGCTATTTGCCGAGATAAGGAGTAGGGGTAGGTTGCCGGTTAATAATATAGTAGGGCCTGGTGTCGCGCTCATAGTCATTGCGTTTTTCTAACGCATCTGCTTGGCGGCCAGTTTGTTTAGCCTGTTCTTGTATTGCTTGGGCTTTTTTATAAACGGCATTAGCTCTATCTTCTTGGGCTTGAATCATGCGCTCCTTATCTCTTGCTTCTTTTGCTAACCTTTTTTGTTCATTGTGTTTAGCTAAGTCTGATTTTAGTTTTTCTGCTGCCGTTTGTTGTTGCTCAGCACTTATATCTTTGTTGGGCGTAAATTCTATGCCCTTGGTTTTGCAAGGTTTATCTTGATAACTTATTTGCCCGCCTTCATTGCATTTGTACATTTCTGCATGAACCGGTGGAATGAGTAGAAAAAAGATTAATAAACGGCTTATTTTCATTGCTTTATCCTCTTGTAGGTTTTCCGGGGCAAGTTTGTAGTAAATATTCAGTCCCCCCTCATCCCAACCTTCTCCCTCAGGGAGAAGGAGATAAGCAGAGGGTCTCTGAATATTTACGGTTTGTATGCTTGCTATATTGACTGAAAATTTTTAAATAATCAAAACAGACTTAATGATAGATCAACAAAAATCCACTTTAAATCGTAAAATTTGCATTGCCCCCATGCTCGACTGGAGTGATAGGCATTGCCGTTACTTTCATCGGCTATTATCCAAGCATGTCGTTTTATATACCGAAATGGTCACTACCGGCGCTTTAATCAATGGCGATGTGCAGCGGCATTTAGGTTTTTCTCCGCCAGAACATCCGCTTGCATTGCAATTAGGCGGTAGTTCTGGGTCCGATTTGGCGCTATGCAGCAAAATGGCTGAAGATTATGGCTATGATGAAGTGAATTTAAACGTCGGTTGCCCGAGTGATCGTGTGCAAAATGGGCGTTTTGGTGCTTGTTTAATGGCAGAACCTGATTTAGTTGCAGAATGTATTGCAGCAATGCAAGAGGCCGTTAATATTCCGGTCACCGTAAAATCACGTATAGGCATTGATGATCAAGATTCCTATGAAGAATTGGTTAATTTTATTAGTAAAGTGGCTGAGGGAGGTTGCCTTACTTTTATTCTGCATGCTCGTAAGGCTTGGTTATCAGGCTTATCACCTAAGCAAAATAGAGACGTGCCGCCACTGCGCTATGATGTTGTGCAGCAAATAAAACAAGATTTTCCGCATTTAGAAATCATTATTAATGGCGGCATCACTTCCTTAGCGCAAAGTATTGCGTTAATGCAAAGTGTCGATGGGGTCATGATCGGTCGAGAGGCTTATTATAATCCTTACTTATTGACCGAAGTCGATAGGCTGATTTACCTGCAAGAGACTCCAGTTAAAACGCGTGAAGAAGTGGTATTTACCTTACTGCCTTATATACAAGAACAATTGGCTTCAGGTGTTCGTTTACACGGTATAACGCGGCATATTTTAGGCTTATTTCATGGCGTTCAAGGTGCCAGAGCATGGCGCAGACACTTAAGTACGTATGCTGCTAAGGCAGGTGCAGATGAGAATGTTGTCTTACAGGCATTAGAATTAGTACAAGGATGATGTATACTTAACCCCTATTTTATTTTAGAGACTAATGATGGAAGAGCATTTCAGAAAAATTATTGAAGCAATTGGCGAAGATGTCACACGAGAAGGTTTGGTTGACACACCTAAAAGAGCAGCCAAAGCTTTTGAATTCTTAAATAATGGCTATAACAAAACTTTAGAAGAAGTTTTGAATGGTGCTATTTTTGAAGCAGATACTGAAGATATGGTTATCGTAAAAGATATTGAGCTATATTCTTTATGTGAACATCATTTATTGCCTTTTGTCGGTAAATGTCATATCGCTTATTTACCGCAAGGTAAAGTTTTAGGCTTATCTAAGCTAGCAAGAATTGTTGATATGTATGCACGTCGTTTACAAATTCAAGAAAAGTTGACTAAGCAAATTGCGGATGCAGTCGATGAAGCGATTGGTGCTAAAGGTGTTGCCGTTGTTATTGAAGCTAAGCATATGTGCATGATGATGCGTGGCGTCGAAAAACAAAATTCAGTCATGACAACATCCGTGATGACGGGAATTTTCCGTAAGGAAATGAGTACTAGAGCAGAATTTTTAAGTTTAATTAATCGTTAAATAAAGGAGCGTTGTAATGGCAAGGAAAAAAGGCATTTTAATTGTTAATTTAGGCTCGCCGGAGAAACTAACTGTCAGAGCTGTGCGCAAATTTTTGCGTCAGTTTTTGGGTGATCCACGAGTTGTTAATTTGCCACGCTTGCTTTGGTGGGTTATTTTAAATTTTTTTGTGCTGCCTTTTAGACCACAAAAATCTAAAGCTGCCTACGCTGAAGTGTGGACAGAGAGAGGCTCACCGCTCACTTATTTAACGCAGGATTTAACTGATAAAGTGGCTACGCATTATCAGCAAGACTCTGATGTTACTGTTGCGATGGCAATGAGTTATAGTCCGCCATCACTGACAACGCAACTGCATAAATTGCAAAAGGCGCAATGTGAACAAATCACTATTGTGCCTTTATACCCACAATATTCTTCGACCACCACTGCAAGCGTGTTTGATGCCGTGGCAACAGAATTAATGCAATGGCGCTATATTCCTGAATTACATTTTATTAGTGATTATCATCAGCATCACTTATATATCAATGCAATCGCTGATTCTATTGAGCAAGCATGGCAGAAACAAGCTGCTAACGAACTTTTGTTAATGTCTTTTCATGGCCTGCCAGATGTTTTAACTAAAAAAGGCGACCCTTATTATTATCAATGCCTGAAAACGGCGGAATTGATTGCGCAAAAGCTTAACTTGCAAGACGATAAATGGCGCGTGGTGTTTCAGTCGCGCTTTGGTAAGGCGAAGTGGTTGCAGCCTTATTGCGTAGAAACCTTGATGCAGTTACCTGAAGAAGGCTTTAAAAATATAGATATTATTTGTCCAGGTTTTGCCATCGATTGCTTAGAAACTTTAGAGGAAATTAATATGACTAATAAAGAGATTTTCTTTGCAGCAGGTGGCGAGCAGTATCGTTATATTTCCTGCTTAAATGATTCAGAAGCCAATGTGCAGCTTATGATCGATTTAATCGAAAATAAGGCGAACTAATATGCGTGCTTATGATCCTGATAATTGTGCTTTTTGTCGCTTAATGCGTAGCCTAGCTTTTACCGGTGTCGGCATGGGTATTGGCTGTGGAGTGGCGTACTTATTGGGTGCTACGCAGGAAAATATTATGATGTCAGGAATAGTGGTTTCAGCCATTATTGTATTTGGTCTATTAGATAAAAAAAAGAAGAAAAAATAATATGACTATTTTAAAAGCGTGGAATGAACAGTGGCCTAAAATTAAGATCAGTCAGCCTGCGGCAACTGGCGAAGGTGTGCTGGATATTGGTGCCTTTAAAAGTATTGAAGTTGATAGTGTTTTCAATACGATTAACTATGCCCAAACAACCATTGGTCAAGCGGTTTTGTATCGCTCTTTAGCGCGGCCATTGGATAATTTGCAAGCGATTGTGGATAAGCAAAAAGCAGTTAAAGAAATACAAGTTAATCCTGAGCTGAAAGCGACTTTAGCGCGTTTAGTAGAAAATGCTAAAAAAGATGAAAAGTCTTTTCATCAGTTATTATTTGCTAAATTTTTAGGCTCAGGTGGCACGGCTAGAAATGATGCTGAAATTGAAGGTTATGGTTATACGCAATATAGACGTGGAACCCGTTTTATATTGGCTTTTGTCGCTGGTCTATTGCAGCTTGAGAAACCGAAAAGTGCTTATCTCGATGCGCTGATTAATGACGTCAGAGCTTTTACTCAAACGCGTGCTTATTCATTAATGTCTGGGCCCGCTTATATTACTGAAAAAGGCATACAGAGAAAAATAGATAGAAAGAGCTTGAGTCCAGCCATTATTTTTAAACCGCATATTTTTAAGCCATTATTGATTGGTCTTGTGTTGGCTGCTTTAATTGTGGTTAATTTATTTGTACCAATTGGCTTACTGAGTTTTTCTCCGATGTTCGCCATTTTTCTTGCACCGCTCGCTTTAGTTTATTTTCCTCTGATTGGTGGCTTTGATCGAGACAGCTGCATTAAACCGTTACGTGAAGAATATAGACAATCAGATGACGTAGCCAAGGTGTTAGAAGTTTTAGGGTGCGTCGATGAATTGTTATCCTTAGTACAATATGCTGCATCTAATCCTGATGCTATGGTGCTGCCTGAGTTGATTGTAGCTAAACATCATAAAATCAATTTAAAAAATGCTAAAAATCCAGTATTGAGTAAAGTTGATGCAACTTATGTAGGTAATGATTTTGCTATTGATACTGAAAAATTAGTGTTAATTACCGGTCCGAATAGTGGAGGTAAAACCGCATTTTGCAAAACCTTAACGCAAATTCAACTACTGGCACAGATTGGCAGTTATGTTCCGGCGGCGCAAGCAACATTAACAGTGGCGGATAGAATTTTTTATCAAGTACCAGAAATTAGCCAGCTAGATGATGGTGAAGGACGTTTTGGTACGGAATTAAAGCGTACTAAAGATATATTCTTAGCAAGTACCGCAAAAAGCCTAGTTGTCCTAGATGAATTATCCGAAGGTACAACCTTTGAAGAAAAAATGGAGACTTCAGCAAATGTGCTCAATGGCTTTTATCAAAAAGGTAATAACACGATTCTAATTACTCATAATCACCAGTTAGTGGATCATTTTCTTGCCGAGCACAAAGGAGTGGCTTTGCATGTTGAGTTTATTAATGAAGATCCAACGCATAAACTAATCCCAGGAATTTCGCGCGTAAGTCATGCGCATCGGGTAGCCAAGAAAATCGGTTTTTCTAAGGAAGATATTGCTGGTTATTTAGCGGATAACTAATAACATGAATCTGCTGTTAATTTTTATTGCTTTGTTGGTGAGTGTATCTACTGTCTCGGCAGACGTGTATAAATATACCGCCCCCGATGGTAATGTTTATTACACCGACGAGCCTAGCCATAAAAAATATAAACTAATTATTCGCAGTAAGCCTAAAGGCTATGTGGCCGCTTTTAAGCATTTACAAAAAAATAAACAGAAATATACGCCTATTATTGCAGCAGCGGCAGAAAAGCATGGCCTAGATCCGAAGCTGGTGCATGCAGTTATTCATGCAGAATCTGCTTATGATGCTAAAGCTATTTCCAGTGCCGGAGCGGTTGGTTTAATGCAGTTAATGCCTGCAACGGCACTGCAATATGGGGCAACAAACCGCAAAGATCCAGAGCAAAATATTTTTGCAGGCACTCGTTATTTAAAGTATTTACTCAGCTTATTCGATGATAATTTAAAGCTCTCAATCGCAGCTTATAACGCTGGAGAAAATGCCGTTAAAAAATACCACAATCAAATCCCTCCGTATCCCGAAACGCAGAAATATGTAAAGCAAGTCTTGAGTCTGTATCAAAAGAGTGATGGCTGATACTCGTGTAACTTTGACCGCTGAATCTTTAGTGCAGGGTAGTATTACCTTATTTTCTCTGCCAGATATTTATCATCAAATAGAAAAAATGGTTAATGATCCAAGGTTTACAGCACTTGAGATCGGTCAGGTAATTACCAAAGACCCAGCTCTCAGTATACGTTTGCTTAAGTTGGTCAATAGTTCTTTTTATGGCTTCCAATCGCGTATTGATACGATTAGTAGGGCTGTTGCAATCATTGGGATTAAGGATTTACAAAACCTAATTGTAGCAACTTCGGTTGTTGATGTATTTAATGGCATACCCTGCGATTTGGTTGATATGACGGATTTTTGGATGCAAAGTGTGCAATGCGGCGTGATCGCTAAACTGCTGGCTAAAGAAAGTTCAGTTTTGCATGCGGAGCGCTTATTTTTAGCGGGATTATTACATAAAATTGGTGCTTTGGTTTTATATCAGAAGCTTCCAGAGTTATCGGCAAAAGTACTTAAGCTAGCTGATTATAATGCTGAGCTAGTGCCTGTCATTGAGCAAGAAATGATGGGATTTACTTTTGCTGATGTAGGGGGCGAGTTAGTCAAACTTTGGGCTTTGCCGGATTCTTTATATGAGGCAATTGCTTATCAATTAACCCCTGAAATGGCTTTAGCACACCGCTTGGATGCTCAAATACTGCATATAGCAGCTATTTTTTGCACAGCGCTGGTGCATGACCAAGATTTGGTTAATGAATTATGGGTAAAAATCCCACTTGAGCGCAGGTCACTAATTGGCTTGGATAAGAAGCGGTTTTTTACCTTGTTAGTGCAAGCTCAAGAGGATGTAAGGCAATTTTTTCAGTTATTGGTATCTGGAAAGAAGTTTTATTAATTTTAAGCTCCTAAGGTGACTTAATTTGCTATAATGAGCGGTTGTTGCAATTCATGCTAATCTGCTTGTAAAAGATTGGATTATTTAAGAAACATTTGCCGATAAATCGAATTATCAGCTTTTTTATATAGATGGACTAATGTCAGAATTTGCCAAAGAAATTACCGTAGTTACTATTGAAGACGAGATGCAGAAGTCGTACCTAGATTATGCGATGAGCGTTATTGTAGGGCGTGCACTTCCTGATGTTAGAGATGGCTTAAAGCCTGTTCACCGACGCGTTTTATATGCAATGAGTGTCTTGGGTAATGATTGGAATAAAGCCTATAAAAAATCTGCTCGTGTCGTCGGGGACGTGATCGGTAAATACCATCCGCATGGTGATACCGCAGTTTATGACACTATTGTACGTATGGCACAGCCTTTTTCTTTGCGTTATATGCTAGTTGACGGCCAAGGGAACTTTGGTTCAGTCGATGGTGATTCGCCTGCTGCCATGCGTTATACCGAAGTACGCATGGCAAAAATTGCGCATGAAATGTTGGCAGATTTGGATAAAGAAACGGTCAATTTCGCCTCTAACTATGACGATTCAGAATCAGAGCCTGTTGTTTTGCCGGCAAGAGTGCCTGCTTTATTGGTTAATGGCTCTTCTGGTATTGCTGTTGGTATGGCCACTAATATCCCGCCACATAATTTAGGCGAAGTTATTGGCGCATGTTTAGCGCTTATCGATAATCCTGATGTTAGCATTAAAGATTTGATGGAATATATTCCAGGTCCTGATTTCCCAACGGCTGGAATTATTAATGGCGTTTCAGGGATTTATGATGCCTATACTACAGGTCGAGGACGAGCGCATATTCGTGCGCGTAGTCATGTAGAAGATTTTAAAGACGCTAGTAGGCAAGCGATTATCGTGACTGAATTACCTTATCAAGTTAATAAAGCGCGCTTATTAGAAAAAATTGCTGAGCTAGTTAAAGAGACTAAAATCGAAGGGATTTCAGGTCTGCGTGATGAGTCTGATAAAGATGGTATGCGCATGGTTATTGAGCTACGTCGTGGTGAAGTGCCTGAAGTTGTCCTGAATAATTTATACAAGCAAACACAGATGAAAACTGTGTTTGGTATTAATATGGTAGCCATTTTAGATGGCCGACCAAAATGTATGAATTTAAAAGAAATTCTACATGCGTTTGTTAATCATCGTCGTGAAGTGGTTACGCGGCGCACTATTTACTTATTGCGCAAAGCCCGTGAGCGGGCTCATGTATTGGAAGGTTTGGCGGTGGCCATGTCCAATATTGATGAGATGATAGCCTTAATTAAAGCAGCTGCAAACCCTGCGGAAGCTAAGGTAGGCCTTTTATCTAGAACTTGGGATGCGGGTTTGGTTGCTGCTTTATTAGAGCATGCAGATGAAAGTCGCTCGAGACCCGATGGTTTAGCGTTGGTTTTTGGTATTCATGGTTCTGAATATCGTCTTTCTGAGGCGCAAGCTTCAGCGATTTTAGATTTGCGTTTACATCGCTTAACCGGTTTAGAACAAGAAAAAATTGTCAACGAATACAAGCAATTATTAGAGTTAATTGATGGTTATTTGGAAATTTTGGGCAGTGCAATCCGCTTAATGGAAGTGATTCGTGAAGAATTGCAAGCCATTAAGGACGAATATGCTGATGAGCGTCGTACTGAGATTGTTAGAGACCTTCTAAGCTTATCTGAAGAAGATTTTATTACCGAAGAAGATGTGGTTGTTACCATGTCGCATGAAGGCTATGTGAAAACTCAGCGCCTTGAAGATTACCAAGCTCAACGTCGCGGTGGTCGTGGTAAGTCAGCGACAGCAACGAAAGAAGAAGATTTTGTTGAAAAATTAGTCGTTGCTAATACACATGACACAATTATGTGTTTTTCTTCAGTGGGGAAAGTGTACTGGTTAAAGGTTTATCAATTGCCTATTGCTAGTCGTGCCTCACGCGGCAAGCCGTTTATTAATTTATTGCCTTTAGAAAAAGACGAACAAATCAGTGCCATGTTGACGGTACGCGAATTTAGTGAAAACCAATTCGTGTTTATGGCAACCGAAGCGGGAACAGTTAAGAAGACACCATTAAAAGAATTTGAACGTCAAAGATCAAACGGCAAAATTGCGATTGATTTACGTGAGGGTGATAGTTTGGTTGGTGTTGCTGTAACAGATGGCGAGCAAAATATTTTGTTATTTAGTAGTAACGGTAAAGCAAACTGCTTTTGTGAAACTGATGTACGCTCAATGGGGCGCACCGCAACGGGTGTTCGCGGTATGCGCCTTGGTGAGGGACAAAAGATTATTTCTATGATTACCTCTTCTGAAGGTACAGTACTTAACGTGACTGAAAATGGTTATGGTAAGCGCACTAAATTAGAAGAGTTTACGCGCCATAAACGCGGTGGTCAGGGCATGATTGCTATGCAAACTTCTGAACGAAATGGTGATGTCGTCGGTGCGGTTTTAGTTTCCGAGAATGATGAAATTATGTTAATCACTGATGGCGGTGTATTGGTGCGAACTCGAGTCAATGAAATTTCAATCGTAGGTCGTAATACTCAGGGTGTTAAAGTCATTCGTTTAGATGCTAATGAAAAATTAGTCGGTGTTGATAAAATTGATGGTTTAGCAGAGAATGAAGTTGAGTTAGAACAGGATATTTCTAGTATTGATGCAGAAATTCAAGAATTAGACCGTGTTGCAGATGCAATTGATCAGCAATTAGATGATCTCAATGATGCGTCGGGTGAGATTGAGTCATGAGTAAAGTTTATAACTTTAGTGCAGGCCCTTCTATGCTGCCTGAGTCGGTATTAAAACAAGCTCAAGCAGAAATGCTCGATTGGCAAGGCTCAGGTATGTCGGTGATGGAAATGAGTCATCGCGGCTCTGAGTTTATGAGCATTGCTGACACTCTGCATCGTGATTTAAGAGAGTTAATGGCGATTCCTGATAATTACAAGTTATTGTTTTTACAGGGGGGGGCTACTGCACAGTTTTCATTTATTCCGGCTAATATCTTAGGTAATAAAACTAAAGCTTGTTATGTTAATACGGGAGCATGGTCAAGAAAAGCACTTGAAGTTGCTAAAAGTTATTGCGATGTTGTTGTTGCTGCGAGTGCTGAAGCGAATAACTTTACTGCCATTCCAAATAGCTCAACCTGGCATATAGACCAACAAGCGGCTTATTTGCATTACACCCCGAATGAGACCATTCATGGTCTTGAGTTCGCCCATGTGCCAGAGGTCGATAATTTGCCTTTAGTGGCGGATATGTCATCTAATATTTTATCGCGTCAGATTGATGTCAGTAAATTTGGTTTGATTTATGCTGGTTCTCAGAAAAATATGGGACCTGCTGGTGTAACGGTTGTGATTGTTCGAGAAGATCTAATCGCTAAGGCGCACCCAGGTGTGCCCGATGTTTTTAATTATCAACAACAAGTTGAGCATGAATCCATGCTTAATACCCCGGCAACTTATAGCTGGTACCTAGTGGGCTTGGTATTGCAATGGTTAAAGGCCCAAGGCGGCATTTCTGGTATTGAACAGGTTAATCAGCGCAAAGCACAAAACTTATATGCGGCTATAGATCGTTCTAGTTTGTACAGCAACCCTGTTGCTAGTGCCGATAGATCACGTATGAATGTGCCTTTTATTCTGGCTGATAAGGGATTGGAGTCTGCTTTTCTTAAAGCGGCGCAAGAGCAGGGATTTTTGGCGTTAAAAGGACATCGCTTATTAGGTGGAATGCGCGCAAGTATTTATAATGCCATGCCTGAATCAGGCGTGGAGGCTTTAGTTCAATTTATGGCCGAATTTGAACGAACTCACTAAATTACTTTTATTGACGCTATGAGTAACGTAATCCCCCTTTCTGAATTAAGAGATCAGATTGATGCAATTGATCAGGAGATATTGCAGTTAATTAACCAGCGTGCAACCCTGGCTGAAGAAGTTGCAAAAACAAAAATTGCCGCAGGTGAAGAGACTTGCTTTTATCGTCCTGATCGTGAAGCGTTAGTGCTTAGGCGTATTCAAGAATTAAATCCAGGGCCTTTAAGTGATGAAACCGCAGCACGATTTTTTCGTGAGTTAATGTCAGCTTGTTTGGCCTTAGAAAAACCTTTGCAAGTGGCTTATTTAGGGCCAGAAGGTACATTTACCCAGCAAGCGGCTTTTAAGCATTTTGGTCAGGCGGTTAAGGCTGAACCTGTGCCTACAATTGAAGCTATTTTTAAGTCAGTGGAAAATGGCCATTGTCAGTTTGGTGTTGTGCCTATCGAAAACTCTACTGAAGGCATGGTGACGCATACTTTAGATCGCTTTGTCATGTCGCCGTTACAGGCTTGCGGCGAAGTTGCGATTAGAATTAACCATAATCTGCTGTCTAATGTTGCAGATTTAAGCGAAATCACTGAGGTTTTTTCACATCGCCAATCATTAGCGCAGTGCCGTAAGTGGCTGGAAGAAAACTTACCGAATGTCCGTTGTACAGAAGTCAATAGTAATGCAGAGGCTGCTAGAATCGCTTCGTCGCAACAAGGTGCAGCGGCAATTGCAGGTGAATTAGCAGCAGAAATCTATAATGTCAATTTGCTAGCATGCAATATTGAAGATGAACCGGATAATACCACGCGCTTCGTTATCGTTGGTAAGCTGACGGCTAATTCTACAGGACGAGATAAAACTTCATTATTGATTTCTACAAAAAATCATTCTGGTGCTTTATATCGTATTTTAGAGTCTTTTGCTAAGCATAATATTGGCCTGACTAAGATAGAATCTCGGCCATCGCGCCAAGGTTTATGGGATTATTTATTTTTTATCGATATCGATGGACATCAAGCCGATAAAGACGTCATTTTAGCTTTGAATGACCTGCAATCTCGAGTGACTATGGTCAAGATTTTAGGCTCTTATCCTAAGGCTGTTTTATAATGTATGCTTAACCCACTCATAATATAAGGCGGATAACATTTCCCTTGTTCAAAAACTTTACCAATAAATATATGCAATCAAGCATCAGTGAATTAGCCACTTCTGGCGTGCAAAAATTAGTTCCTTATCAAGGTGGCAAGCCCGTTTCTGAGTTACAGCGTGAATTAGGACTCAACGAAATTGTTAAGCTGGCCTCCAATGAAAATCCTTTAGGCCCTAGTGCCAAAGTAATTGCAGCCATACAAGCCAATTTAGTCGATTTATCGCTTTATCCTGACGGTAATGCTTTTGCTTTAAAAGCAGCATTATCTGAAAAATATAAGCTAAACAGCGACCAAATTACTTTAGGTAATGGTTCTAATGAAATTTTAGAGTTAATTGCCCGTGCTTTTCTCACGACTGATTCAGAAGTGATTTTTTCGCAACATGCTTTTGCTGTTTATCCTATTGTCACCCAAGCTGCGGGTGCAATTGCTAAAGTAGTGCCTGCAATTAATTATGGTCATGATTTACAGGGTATGCTTGCGGCGATTACTGATAAAACACGTTTAATCTTTATTGCTAATCCAAATAATCCCACTGGAACTTATTTGACTGAGCGGTCTTTAAGTGATTTTTTGGCGGCAGTGCCTGAACGCGTTATTGTGGTTTTAGATGAGGCTTATTTTGAGTATGTTGCTAAAGAAGATTATCCCAACTCAATTGCTTGGTTAGCGCAATATCCCAATCTAGTGATTACACGTACCTTTTCTAAAGCCTATGGTTTAGCCGGTTTACGCATAGGTTACAGCTTATCTTGTGCAGCAATGGCAGATATTTTGAATCGAGTGCGTCAGCCATTTAATAATAATGCTTTAGCTTTAGCGGCTGCAGAAGTTGCTTTAACGGATATTGAATACCTACAGCAAACCGTTGCCCTTAATAATGCGGGAATGCAGCAATTAAAAGAGGCTTTTACTGAGCTTGAGTTGCCGTGGATTGAATCGGTAGGTAATTTCATTTCGGTTGATTTAAAACGTGATGCGAGTGCAATCAACATCGCTTTATTGCACAAAGGCGTGATTGTGCGTCCTGTTGCTAACTATGAAATGCCTCATCATTTGCGTATTAGTATTGGTACTAAGACTGAAAATGAATTTTTTATTCATGCTTTAAGCGCTGTTTTAGCCGATGTTTAACAAGCTCTGCATTATTGGTGTCGGGCTGATTGGTGGCTCAATTGCGCGTGCGGCAAGAAAGCATAATCTGTGCAAGGAGATTAGTGCTTATGGTCGAGAGCAGGATCGTGAGAATTTATTCCGTGCGCAAGCATTGAAAGTGATTGATAGCTATAGTTTCGATTTGGCTGAGGCACTTGTAGGGGCAGATTGTGTCGTAATTGCTACGCCTGTCGGAGCGATGCCTGCTATTTTTAGGCAATTAGCACCTTGTTGGTCAAATAAAGCACTGTATATGGATGCCGGCAGCACCAAAGGTAATGTTGTTGCGGCATTACATGAGGTATTTGGTTTTATTCCCTCGAATTTTATTCCCGCGCATCCGATTGCAGGAGCAGAAAACAGTGGTGTAGAAGCCGCTTTAGATGATTTATTTCAAGATAGACGTTTGATTTTAACGCCTACTGAGGAAGCTGATCCCAATTTTTTATTTGCAGCACAAAGCTTTTGGCAAGCCATTGGCGCTGATGTTTCGCTGATGAGTGTTGAGCAGCATGATGCCGTCTTGGCGGCGACTAGTCATTTACCACATATTTTAGCCTTTTCTTTAGTTGATTTATTAGGTAAAAAAGATGAGACCGTAGATATTTTTAAATATGCTGCCGGTGGGTTTAAAGATTTTACCCGTATTGCCTCAAGCGATCCAACCATGTGGCTGGATATTTGTATGGCCAATAAAACACAAATAATGCCCTTGATTCAACAGCTATGTGTTGAATTACAAGGCATTAATCAGATGCTTGAGCAAAATAAAAGCCAAGAATTGTACGATACTTTCACATACGCCAGAAATGCGCGCCAACGTTTTTTAGATCAATACTAATAATATGACTCAATCGATTACTTTTACCGTTCAGCCAGGTGGTTTTGTGCGCGGAGAAGCGCGGGTGCCAGGCGATAAATCAATTTCCCATCGTGCTATTATGCTGGGTTCATTGGCTGAGGGTGTTACTCATGTCTCTGGTTTTTTAGAGGGTGAGGATGCCTTAGCAACTTTACGTTCTTTTCAAGCAATGGGAGTCAAAATTGAAGGCCCTGTTAATGGCGAAGTGACTATTCATGGTGTTGGATTGAATGGCTTGCATGCGCCTAAAGAGCCTTTATATTTGGGTAATTCTGGCACTTCGATGCGCTTGTTATGTGGTTTGTTGGCTGGGCAAAAATTTGATGCTGTATTGACCGGCGATGAATCTTTATCGGGTCGTCCGATGAAGCGAGTTATCGATCCTTTAAGTCAAATGGGCGCAGTGATTGAAAGTGCTGATCAAGGTCGAGCGCCGTTAACCATACGTGGGCAAGCTGCATTACATGGTATTCATTACGATATGCCGATTGCCAGTGCGCAGGTCAAATCTTGTTTATTATTGGCGGGCTTATATGCTGATGGTGTTACTTCGGTTACTGAGCCGGCACCCACGCGCGACCATACGGAAAGAATGTTAGCGGGTTTTAACTATCCTGTTAAGCAAGAAGGTAATCAAGCATCGGTATCGAGATTAGGCAAATTAACCGCGACTGATATTGATGTGCCTAGCGATATTTCTTCAGCGGCTTTCTTTTTAGTAGGCGCGTCCATTGCACCGAATTCAGATTTAACTTTAAGACATGTCGGAGTAAATCCGACGCGTACTGGGGTAATTGATATTTTGAAATTAATGGGTGCGAATATTGAATTGAGTAATCAACGCACGATTGGCGGTGAGCCCGTCGCTGATATTCGAGTGCAAAGTGCGCAACTTAAGGGTATTGCTATTCCTGAAGCATTAGTTGCGTTAGCCATTGATGAATTTCCGGTGATATTTGTCGCCGCAGCGTGTGCAGAAGGCGAAACGGTTTTGACCGGTGCCAAAGAATTGCGCGTCAAAGAAAGTGATCGTATTCAGGTGATGGCCGATGGTTTGCAGATTTTAGGTGTTAATGCGCAACCGACTGAAGATGGCATGATTATTCAAGGTGGAACCATCGGGGGTGGAAAAGTGGTTTCTCATCATGATCATCGTATTGCTATGTCGTTTGCGATAGCCGGGTTACGTGCAACGGATACTATCGTTATTGATGACTGCGCTAATGTAAATACTTCTTTCCCCGGCTTTGTTGGCTTAGCTAGTCAACTCGGGATGAATATCAGTAATGAGGCAAAATAATGATTATTCCTGTTTTGACGATTGATGGGCCTAGCGGTGCAGGTAAAGGCACAGTAAGTCGTGCGGTTGCTAAAAAATTAGGCTGGAATTATTTAGATAGCGGGTCGATTTATCGCTCATTGGCTATTTCGGCTATGGATAAACACGCAAATTTAACTGATGAGGCAGCCATTGCGCAACTTGCACGAGAAATGCAATTAGCATTTGAGTGCAATGAGACCTTAACTGTGAAATTGGACGGCGTCGATATTACCCATAGATTAGCTAGCGAAGAAACAGGAGCGGTCGCTTCAACTATTGCTGCATATCCTGAGGTGCGTGCTGTTTTATTGCAAAAACAAAAAGATTTTTGTCAATTACCGGGTTTAGTTGCTGATGGCCGAGATATGGGAACTGTGGTTTTTTCGAAAGCGCCTTTTAAAGTGTTTTTAACGGCTAGTGCTGAAGAAAGAGGTAAAAGAAGATTTAAACAGTTGAAAGAAAAAGGAATTGATGCTAACCTTGATCAGATTACTCGAGAGATAGAGTTGCGTGATCGCCGCGATAGCGAACGAAAGGCTGCTCCGTTATCCATAGCTGAGGATGCTTTATATTTGGATTCATCTGCTTTAAGCATTGATGAAGTCATAAGTAAGGTCTTGGCCTTGACTATTAAGTAATACGTTTGGTGGCTGTATGATGACATACAGTTATTTTTTAACTACAGAGATAGAGACTAGGATTACAAATACTAGTCTGGGACAAAAGACAATGAGCGAGAGCTTTGCTGAATTATTTGCAGAAAGTGAAAAACAAACGGTAATGCGCGCAGGCGCAATGCTAAAAGGTATAGTCGTAGATATCGATAACGATAAAGTTATTGTTAGTGCGGGATTAAAATCTGAAGGCGTCATCCCAAGATGGCAGTTTTTGAATGCTGAAGGTGATCTTGAAGTTGCAATTGGCGACGAGGTTGAAGTAGCTTTAGATTTAATCGAAGATGGATTAGGTGCAACTTTACTTTCACGTGATAAAGCGAAGAAACACCAAGCTTGGGGTGATCTCGAGAAAGCCTTTGAAGGTGCTGAAACAATTATTGGTCGTATTAACGGTAAAGTTCGTGGCGGTTTCACGGTTGCTGTTGGTGCACTACGCGCTTTCTTGCCTGGCTCATTGGTTGATGTTCGTCCTATTAGAGATACTACGTTCCTTGAAGGTCGTGATCTTGAATTTAAAGTTATCAAAATTGATCAAAAACGTAACAATGTTGTATTGTCTCGTCGTGCTGTTGTAGAAAAAGAATATAGCGCAGAAAGAGATGAGTTACTTAAAACATTGGAAGACGGTGCGGTCATCAAAGGTATTGTTAAGAATTTAACAGACTATGGTGCATTCATTGACTTAGGTGGCATCGATGGTTTATTACATATCACTGATATGGCATGGCGTCGTGTGCGTCATCCTTCTGAATGTGTTGAAATCGGTCAAGAGATCCAAGTTAAAGTTCTTAAATTTGACAAAGAAAAAACTCGTGTTTCATTAGGTATGAAACAAATGGCGGAAGATCCATGGCACGACATTGCGACTCGCTACCCAGCTGGTACACGTGTCACTGGTAAAGTTAACAACCTAACTGATTATGGTTGCTTTATTGAAATTGAAGAAGGCGTTGAAGGTTTAGTTCACGTTTCTGAAATGGATTGGACTAACAAAAATGTTAATCCATCTAAAGTTGTTGCTTTAGGTGATCCAGTTGAAGTTATGATCCTAGAAATCGATGAAGAAAGACGTCGTATTTCATTGGGTATGAAACAGTGTCGTACTAATCCTTGGGATGAGTTTGCCGCTACACATAACAAAGGCGATAAAATTTCAGGTAAAATTAAATCAATCACTGATTTTGGTATTTTCATCGGCTTAGATGGCAATATTGATGGCTTGGTTCATATGTCTGATATTTCTTGGTCAGATACACCTGAAGATTCTATCCGTGATTACCAAAAAGGTGATGAAGTTGAAACAGTTATTTTAGCTGTTGATGCTGAGCGTGAGCGCATTTCTTTAGGTATTAAACAACTAGAGCAAGATCCTTTCCAAAACTATATTGCTATTAACGAAAAAGGCAGTATGGTAAAAGGTGTAGTTAAAGAAGTTGATGCTAAAGGTGCGGTTATCACCCTAGCAGAAGGTATCGAAGGCTATTTACGCGCTTCTGAAATTCAACGTGATCGTGTTGAAGATGCAACGAAATTGCTTTCTGTAGGCGATGAAGTTGAAGCTAAATTCATCGGCGTTGATAAGAAAAACAAAGCGATTTCTTTGTCTATCAAAGCAAAAGATTCTGATGAAGAAGCGACTGTAATGAAAGAATACTCAGAAACTGCTCCAGGTACTCCAACTATGGGTGATTTATTCAAACAATTGGATAAATAATATCTAAAGAAGGGGGCTTAGTTATTAAAGATTAAGCCCCTTTTTTTGTGCCTGAGTTTTAGGTATATATCTAACTCTGGTATGGCTTATTAAATTGGTTTAAACAAATCAATTAAATATTTTAGGATATAGTGTGACAAAATCTGAATTAATCGAACAATTATCTAAAAAACAACCCCACCTAGCTTTGCAAGATGTAGAGCTTGCGGTTAAATGTATTTTAGAGCAAATGAGCCAGTCACTAGCAAATAATGAACGCATAGAAGTGCGTGGTTTTGGTAGCTTTTCCCTGCATCACCGCAAGCCAAGAATGGGACGTAATCCTAAAACAGGCGATGCGGTTTCTTTAACGGAAAAATATGTTCCACATTTTAAGCCGGGTAAAGAATTGCGAGATAGAGTTGATGAAACTCGACATAAATATAAAATAACTGACTAATACTGAGTTTGATAGAGATATTTTATGATACGAATGCTTATAGTGCTGGCTTTTTTTTCACTCATTGCGGTTATCGCACTTATCTTCTCATTGCTTAATTTTCATTTAGTAGAAATTAATCTTTATATAACCAGTATTAAAATTCCTTTAGTTGTAGCTCTAACAATAGAGTTATTTGCTGGTATTTTTATTGGATTTTTAGCGGCATTTATTCATATTTTAAAACTAAAATCTCAATATAAAGCACTAAGTAAACAAATTTCAAAAACGAAAGTACAGAAATAAATCTATTTTGCTGCTTTCTCCAGGAGAAGATGGTTTTACTTAGGATTAGTTCCTAATCATTATAAAATCCCACACTGATGATCAGTCTATGTCAAGGGGTACTATTTAGCGTAGCATTATATAATGCTACGTCTAAAATCAACTGCTCTATCTATATATCTACTATCCGTTAATTTTCGCTGAATCTAGCATAATGTAGCAGCCAAATCGACCCTGTTTGAATAATTACCTAGCTCATTGCATAAGAAATTATCAAACTTATGAAAAATTACTTTCTAAGTTGTAAGGGCCTGATTTTGCTTATATGCACACTAAAAGCTAGCGCTTATTAATAAGCGCAAACCTTATTAGTTATGCCTGAATGATTAGCAGACGATATTTAGCTTTTTTCTTGAAACTGTAACGCAAGACTGTAAATCACTGGAAAAATTAATAGACTTAATATTAACACCGTGACCATACCGCCTAAAACGGGGGCAGCAATGCGTTGCGTGACATCGGCACCGGTGCCGGTCGCCCACATAATAGGCAATAGACCTAGCATGGTGGTAAAGGCCGTGATCGCTACCGGACGAACGCGTAAAGCTGCGGCGTTTTCAACCGATATTTTGATTTCTTGGGCTGTTAACCGCGCTTGTTTTTGTTGTCTGAGCCGAGCAATTTCTATATCAATGAAGTTGAGTACCATCACACCGGTTTCAGCGGCTGTTCCCGCTAAAGCAATAAAGCCAACGTAAACGGCCACCGATAAATTGAAGTCGCACCAGTAAATCATCCAGATACCACCAATTAAACCGAAAGGAATAGTCAACATAACGATGACCGGTTCCATTAGGTTACGAAAGGTTAAATACAGCAATAAAAAAATCAATAATAGGGTCAGCGGTACGACAATGCGCAAACGCTCTGCCGCTCTTTCCATGTATTCAAACTGACCTGACCAGGTGACGGTATAGCCTTTAGGAATTACCACTTGTTCCAGCAAAGTCTGCTTTGCTAGTTTGACAAAGCCACCTATATCTGAGGTTTTAATATCGACATAGATCCATGCATTAGGGCGAGAATTTTCACTTTTAATCGCTGGCGGTCCGCGACTTAACGTAAGTTTGGCGACTAAGGTGAGCGGAATTTGTGCGCCGGTAGGTGTCGGAATCAAGACACGTTTCAGGCTTTCCATATTATCGCGTAGCTCGCGCGGGTAACGCAAATTGACCGGATAACGCTCTAAACCCTCCACCGTTTCAGTAACATTCATGCCACCGATAGCGCTTTGAATTACATCTTGTACATCACCTGTGGTTAATCCATAACGAGCCGCTTCTTTGCGGTTTATATCAAAATCCAGATAATAACCGCCGACCGCACGATCACCAAAAGCGGATAAGGTTTCTGGTATGAGTTTCATCGCTTGTTCAATAGCTTTGGATAAGCGTTGCAATTCATTTAAGTCTGGCCCCGATACCTTAATACCGACTGGCGTTTTAATACCCGTGGACAGCATGTCAATACGCGTTTTAATGGGCATAGTCCACGCATTCGCGACCCCAGGAAAGTGAAGTGCCTGATCCATTTCCGACATTAATTCCTGGGTAGTTTTATCAGGGTTTGGCCATTGCTCTTTAGGTTTAAGGCGAATGGTGGTTTCAAGCATAGATAATGGCGCAGGATCGGTCGCGGTATCGGCTCGGCCAACTTTACCAAACACATGCAAAACTTCAGGAAAGGTTTTTAAAATCTTGTCTGTTTGCTGTAGTAGTTCCTTGGCTTTAGTAATAGAAATGCCGGGGAAGGTGCTCGGCATATAAAGAATATCGCCTTCGTCTAAGGGCGGCATAAATTCACTACCGACTTTGCTTAATGGATAGGCTGTGGATACTAGCAAGGCTAGAGCAAGAATTAAGGTGACTGGCCGACAGCGCATGGCTAATTTTAACAGGGGCGAGTGAATAAAATGTAGTGCACGGTTAGCTGGGTTTTTGTGTTCTGGAATGATTTTTCCGCGAATAAAATAACCCATTAAAACCGGTACGACGGTGATGGTCAGGAATGCCGCTGCCGCCATTGCATAAGATTTTGTATAGGCGAGAGGCCCGAATAGTCGGCCTTCCTGTGCTTGCATGGCAAAAATAGGAATAAACGAGACCGTGATAACTAGCAAGGAAAAGAACAGTGCCGGACCCACTTCTTTGGACGCCGCTGCAATAGCGTTCCAGCGTTCCTCTTTAGTTAGCGCAGATTTTTTCTTTTCGGCTGCTTCAGCCAAATGTTTGTGTGCATTTTCGACCATCACAATAGCGCCATCAACCATATCGCCGATAGCAATCGCTATGCCGCCTAATGACATAATATTAGCGTTAAGCCCCTGCATTTTCATCACAATAAAGGCGATTAAAATGCCTAAGGGTAGGGTGATGACAATGACCAGAGCAGAGCGCAAATGCAATAAAAATAGAGCGACCATAAGACAGACGATAATCAGTTCTTGGCTTAATGCTGCTGTTAATGTCTTGACTGCGCGTTCGATCAAATCGCCTCGATCATAAACGGGAACGATCTCAACGCCTTCTGGCAATCCTAGTTTAAGTTCATTAAGTTTCTGTTTGACACCGGCAATAGTTGTTTTGGCATTTTCACCAAAGCGCATAATAACCACGCCGCCAATCGCTTCGCCTTCGCCATCTAACTCCACTAAACCACGACGCAATTCAGGCCCTATATGGACATGCGCTACGTCTTGTAAACGAATGGGCGTGCCGTTGATATCGACACCGAGCGGTATGCTATTAATGTCGGCAATGCCTTGAAGATAACCGAGGCCGCGTACCATATATTCGGTTTCAGCCATTTCTACTAAGCGCCCACCGACATCATTATTCGAGCGTTGAATGGCGAGTTTGACTTTAGCTAAGGGAATGCCGTAAGCGAGCAGGGCATTAGGATCGACTTCAACCTGATATTGTTTAACAAAACCGCCCACAGAAGCGACTTCAGAAACGCCAGCTACGGTTTGCAATGGATAGCGCAAATACCAATCTTGAATAGAGCGTAATTGAGCGAGGTCATGTTGACCGGTTTTATCAATTAACGCATATTCATAAACCCAGCCGACGCCGGTAGCATCAGGGCCTAATGAAGGAATGATGCCTTGTGGCAAGCGATTACTGGCGTAATTTAAATATTCCAACACGCGCGAGCGTGCCCAATACATATCAGTGCCATCTTCAAAAATAATATACACAAAAGACAGCCCAAAAAAAGAATAGCCGCGCACGACTTTAGCTTTTGGTACAGCAAGCATGGCTGTGGTTAAAGGGTAGGTGACTTGATCTTCAACGACTTGCGGTGCTTGCCCCGGATATTTGGTAAATACGATCACTTGCACATCAGATAAATCAGGTATCGCATCTAAGGGCATGTTTTTAAACGACCATAAACCAGCTGCGCCTAAAATAATCGCGGCGAGTAAGACAATAAAGCGATCTTTAATAGCGCTGTCGATTAAAGCCTTAATCATGCTGATGTCCTATAGGTGGCTTGTGATCTTCTATCGGTTTATTATCTGAGGCATCAGGCATATCCATCGCGTTGTTGGTGCTTTGCTGTGGTTCAAGCATTTTGGCCGTCGCTTCGCGTAATTTTGATTCCGAATCTAATAAAAATTGCGCAGAAACAACGATTTGTTCACCTGCTTGTAGACCTTCTAAGATGGCTACTTTACCGTCCGACGCAAGCCCAAGCGTTACCTGGCGAGGTGTGAATTTGCCCGGAGAACGTACCACAAAAACCTGATTACGTGCGCCGGAGCGAATCACCGCTTCTGAAGGAATAACGATCGCATTTAATTGGGTGCCGGCTTGAATGGTAACTTCGGCAAACATTTCCGGTTTTAAGAGTAAGTCCGGATTATCAAACACCAAACGTACTTTAATCGTGCGTGTTTTCGCTTGCGCATAAGGGTAGATATAGGCAAGCTGGCCTTTAAAGGTTTTGCCTGGTACGCCGGCGAGTTGCATTTCTACGGCATCACCTTGCTTTACCCAAGGTAATTCATATTCGTAAATATCCACTAAAACCCAAACTTTGCTTAAATCAGCAATCATATAAATTTCAGTTGCAGGGGTTACAAACTGACCTTCACGTGCGCCGATCTCCATGACAATGCCACTTTCAGGGGCATGAATATGCAAGTTTTTTTTGATTTTCAGCGTGCGCTCTAAGTCATGTATTTGATGCAGGGGAACATCAAGTAATTTCAATCGTTCGCGGGAGCTTTCTACCAGCTCTTTAGCGCCTTGGCGTATGTCAGCAATCGGGCTGTTTTGTAAGGCTTTAAGATTACTTAACGCGAGTATATACTCCTGCTGACTGGCCACTAATTGCGGTGAATAAATACTCAGTAAATCGGTGTTTTTTTGCACCCATTGCCCGGTTTTATTCACATTCAGTTGTTCAATCCAGCCTTCGGTTTTAGGGTGCAGATGCACCATGCGCTGCTCATCAAAAGCGACCCGACCAACTGCACGCACAGTATGCGACAATGTGGTTTGCATCGCTGTTGCGGTACGCACGCCAATATTTTGCACGGTTACGCCATCAATATTAACGGTCCCTGTAGGCTCATTAATGGCATTTTTTTCTGCTGCATAAACAGGTACATACTCCATACCCATTTGATCTTGGGCAGGAATAGCCGAAGTAATCTCAGGATTTATAGGGTGACGATAAAACAGTATTTCTGGCGAGCTTGACTTGCTTTGTTCGGCATAAACAGGAATATAATCCATGCCCATGCCATCTTTAGCGGGAATAGGGGAGGTGATGTCCGGATTCATAGGATTGCGGTAAAAAAGAATGTTTGGCTGATTGACTTGAGGCGTGAGGTGTTCTCTTGCTTGTGGTGAACTTGCCAACCAATAGCCACCGACAAGTCCTAGCATTAACATAATTAGCGCAATAATAAATGCTGACTTATTCATAAATGTCTTCCTTGCCGACCACGGCAGTCAGTTGCGCTAAGGCTTGATTAGCTTCAGTAAACGCTTTCCAGTACTGGGTTTCATAGTTATAAAGTGTAATTTGGCTGCGCACGAGATTTAAAAAGTCAACCTTATTAACTTGATAGCCGGCGAGCATAGAAGCAACTGTTTGCCGAGCTTGTGGAATAATGCCGCTATCATAAAGCACAACTTGATTTTGCGTTTGTTGGAAAGCACTATAAGCCATTGAAATTTCAGTGCGTACTTGATTCCATTGATCTTGCAAGGCATAGCGTTGTTGCATTAATTCACTACTGCGTTGATCAACGGCTTTGTGTTGTTTACTGGCGGCAAAAATAGGCACGGTCATGCTAAGTTTTAGGCTAAGAAAGTCAGCGCGTTGCTGGCCGGAAAGTGTATCACTGCGGCCGCCATAATAAGCGCCGACATTAAAATCGGGATAAATGTCTTTTTTGGCTAAATCTAGGCGAGATTGTGCGGCATTGATCGTTTCACGGCGAGAAGCTAGTAAAGCACGGGTACTTTCTGCCTGCTGAAATAGCTCAGATTCAGTTAATAACGCGGGCAGGTGGCTGGAAACCTTTTCAGGGATAAGAACCATTTGATCCGCTGGCCTATTAAGTAGTGTGTTTAACTGTGCGCGTGTTTTATTTCTAGCGCCCGTTAATTGGATTTCATTATCTAACAGCTTAGATAGTTCCAATTGTGCTAGTAGCACGTCTTGCTGTAAGCCTTGACCCACGACATATTTAGTTTGTGCGATTTGCACAAATTGACGTAATAGTTGTTGATTTGTGTTGATGATGTCTAGTGCTCGATCCAGATAAAAAAGTGTCCACCAGTGTTGTTTGACATCACGCAGTAATCGCCAGCGTGCTTCTGTGACATCATATACAGCGGCTTCTGCTTGATACGTGGCAGTTTGTTCCTGTAGGGCTAATTTGCCCGGAAATGGAATGGCTTGAGAAATTCCACCTTGTAATTGGGTCATATTTTCTTGCGCAAGATCAAAACTATCAACCGGCAAGTTTAAAGCATTAAAACTAATAATAGGATCCGGTAAAGTCCCTCGTTGTGCCGGTATAGCGGCCAGGGCTTCAGAGCGTGCCTGAATTTGCGCGAGGCTAGGATTGTCTTGTACCGCTATATTGATCGCGGTTTGCAGTGTTAATAGCTTGGCTTGTTCGGCGTTTATTGGAGTGGATAGTATTAATAGTAATAAAAATGCAGCGGATTTATTAAGTAACGTCATGAATTCATTGTCTGTTTTTTAATACTATAAAATGCAATAAGTGGACTGAGTATTGGTACTCCTAATACTGATATGTATTGCAACCATAGTTTGCTATATATTTTAAGTTGAATGACTGAGGGAATTTACAATTGTTTGCAAACGCTGACTTTAAAATGATATGCATATTGGGTTATTTCAGCATCTAAAAAACTTCGATTTATTTGAATCAAGACTATCACAATATAGTGATTAACACATCAGAGTATTATGGGTATGCTCGATATTATTAATTCGCATAATGTATATTATGTTAAATTAAAGAATAAAGACAGGCTAGCTCAAAAATACCGGAACTAACAGTTAGCTAAGCAGCTCTTCTCTACTTAGGATACTTAGAAATGGACATTTTATAATTACTGATGTTAGATATAGGATAACTGCATTCAGTATTTGGTATAAACAGATACGCTACTGTACAATTTTTGGTATGCTTTATGCGTCGGTTTAGGTTGATATGTTTGGCACTATATCAAGGATACCTAATTTTCAATTTTCTCTTTAACTTTACTAAATTTACCTTAATGGCAAAACTTAATTTTTTATTACATCATTCGAGTTTAATGGTTGCTGATGTTGAAGCTTCACTGCATTTTTATACTCAGATTCTTGGCTTACAACAAATGCCCCGGCCTGATTTAGGTTTTCCTGGCGCTTGGTTTCAATTAGGTGAAAATCAACAACTGCATATTATTCAACTGCCTAATATGGATCCTACCTCCGGTCGTCCTGAGCATGGTGGTCGTGATCGACATGTTGCTTTAACGGTTGATGATTTTGATCTCGTACGCCAAACTTTAGATGAAAATAAGGTAATGTATTCAATGAGCAAATCAGGTCGTAAAGCTTTGTTTGTTCGCGACCTAGATGCTAATGCTATAGAAATTATTAGTCGTGATTAGTTTTTCACCTAGAAACTATAGGTCTTTTCTATCTTAAGACGGGATAGAAAGCTTAAAAGTATTAAGTCCGTTGAGTCTTAAGTTTATCGCCTAGGCACTAAAATAACTAGATTCTCGACAAAATACGCGTCGGGAATAACCTGTTTTTAACTCTCTATCAGGCCTCCAGTATGCTAAAAAACCTACTAGATTATAAAGTTACTGCGTTATTAGGCGAAAGCATGCATGCTGAGGTTTATCAAGCTCATCTTAAATCTAGTCCCACACATAAACTAGTTATAAAAAAAATTAAAGCGCAATTTTGCAGTCGTGATTTACACACTTACCTACAACAACAGCTTGATCATCTTATAGATTTAAATTTAGCACATTGCATCATCCCGCAGTTAAAAAGCCCAACACATGAGATTATTTGTTTAATTCAGCCGTGGATTCCTGGCATTTCGCTGTCAGAATGGCTGACGAAGCGGACTGGGTTTAATTTAGTCAGTGTTTTAACCATGATGATTGCGCTTGCCGAGCAAATTGAACAACGGCATAAAGCTGGCTTTATTCACAAAAGCATTAAACCTTCAAATATTATTATTCAGCCTGAGACTTTAAAGGTGCAACTTATAGATGATATTCGTATTTTAGATATAAACCAGATTAGTCATTTTATTTATCAGCCAAGTTTTAGACAATACACCCTGCCCTATATTTCTCCTGAACAAACAGGACGCATTAAACATGAGGTTAATTATTCAACTGATTTATATTCTTTAGGTATGGTTTTTTTTGAATGCCTGACAGGAAAAGCCCCCTTTTTGTTTGATGATCCTGTCGCTATTATTCATTCTCATCTTGCCGAGATACCTTGCTTTGCTAGCAAAGAAAATCCCCAAGTCCCTAAAATAATTAGCAAAATAGTCCAGCAGTTATTACACAAGGCACCTGAAAAACGCTATCAGACCGCCATAGGCCTTGTTGCTGATCTGAAGATAGCAGAGCAACAATGGCAAACACAACAAGAAATAAAACCTTTTGCTTTACAGCAAAAGGACTTTAGTGATCGCATTACACTGCCTTCTTTATTGGTGGGGCGTGATGCTGATAAAAAACAGTTGCTTATTGAGCATGAGAAATCCTGCACGGGTGAATTTTGTGCTGCTTTTATTTCTGGTTTGTCTGGAATAGGTAAAACGCGTCTTATTCAGGAATTACAGTTGCCGATCATTGCGCACTCGGCTTATTTTACCTCGGGAAAATTCGATCAATTTACTAAACATGTTCCGTACAGTACTTTAATTCAAGCGTGGACTCACTTAATAAAAACCTTTTTAACTGAGGATAAACAGCAGATTGACTTTTGGAAAACACGCATCAATGAAGCGTTAGGAGAGCATGCTCAATTAATCATTGATTTAGTGCCGGAGCTAGAATTAATTATTGGCTCACAACCGGCAGTGAAAGAATTGCCCCCCGTTGAATCACGTAATCGCTTTAATAATGTAGCAGGTAATTTCTTAGCCTGTTTAGCCACTAAAAACCATCCACTCACTTTATTTATTGATGACTTACAGTGGTGTGACGGCGCGACTTTTGATTTATTAGAGCGTTTATTTAATGCCCCTGAAGAGTACCCTTATACTTATTTAATTGGCGCTTATCGGCATAATGAAGTTGATAGTAGTCACCGTCTTAGTTATTTGATTAATAAAATTAAAGCCAGTCAATACCCCTTGCTTGAAATTAAGCTTGGTGCTTTAACTATGCGTGATGTCAATCAAATGACGGCTTATATTTTAAACACCTACCCTACCCGTACTCAGGCTTTAGCTGAGTTAATTTTCCAAACCTCGGCTGGCAATCCCTTATTTATTAATGAAAGTTTACGTTGGTTACACAGTTATCAACATTTGCATTTGAGTGAGCAAGGCCTATGGACATGGGATGAAGCTCAGTTACGCCATACGGCGATACCCCATACTGCCCTTGATCTATTTAAGGATAAGATACAAAAATTACAGCCTAAATCACGTGATTTATTGGCTGTTTCTGCGTGTTTAGGAGCTACTTTTTTGGCACAGGATCTAGCCTTAATAGCCGGTATATCTAAAAACAATTTATATAAAACTTTATCTGATGCTTTTAGCAAAAATATTTTATTAAGAGATAAAGACCGGGTGTACTTTTTCCATGACCAAGTTCAAGCGGCCGCTGAAAGCTTTTTAGATACGCACGAAAAACAGAAAATACATGCCAAAATAGCTAAAGCGCTAATTAAGGCAGTTCCTGAGCACACGGATCTAAGTAAATTAAGTAATATATTTACTATTGTTGAGCATTTGTTTGCCGGTAGTGGCGAACTACATAGCGATAAAGATAAGCAACAGGCGGCTGAATTTAATTATTTTGCTGGTCTTGCAGCCATGAAAGCCTTAGCGATAGACAATGCCAATTTTTTTTTCCAGCAGAGCTTATTATTATTCCCCTACTCTGATTGGTTAAAAAATTATGACTTTTTTTTTAATTTACACAAATACCTAGCGCGTACAGAAATGGCCTTGGGTCATCAGCAGGCCGCAGAAAAGATTTTAAATACCTTAATCAAAGAAGCAAAAACAGAGTTAGATAAAGTGGATTGTTTATATGAACAAACAACCAGTTTATCCTCTATGGGGGATTTTGTAGAGGCGATTAAATTGGGTAATCGTGGCCTACAATTTTTTGATCGAGAAATACCAGTCGATGATGTTTTAGCATTAGAAAAATCACGGATCATTATCAGTCAAATTCATGAGACTGACACTGATATTTGGCAAAAAATTCTGTCTATTACCCCCAGTAATGATCGAGCAACACAAATAGAAACGGCTATTTATAGTGAATTGATTCCTGATTATTATTTAGCGGGAATGGTGCCACAACTGTATTTATCCGCGATTCAGTCTACGCAAAACTGTCTTGCTGGTGGCGTGGATGAATCGGTGATTTATGGCTTTTCTATGGTCGGCTTATATTTACAGCGACAAGGTCAATATAGCATGTCCTTTCGTTATGAAGACCTAGGCTTAGCCCTGGCTGAACGCTATCCAGATACCTTTGGCGCAACCAAGGGCATTAATGGTATTTTATGGACTAATATGCATAACCGCCGTGGTTCCGAGCATATTATTGAGCAATGCCAGAAAAATATACATCGTGGTAAAAATTGTGGTGATTTATATAATGCCGGGCTGTCTTATGGTCCATATATTTGGCACTTGGTTCATCAAGGCGCTAATTTAGCACAAATTCCTTTAGTAACAACCGAATGTATCCATTTCTCTAATAAATTTAATTTATCCTTATCTTCTGGCCTGGCCGAAAGTGCCGTTATGGGCTGGGTCGATTTGATGATAACTGGCAAAGCCTCTTTTTCTGCACAAGAAATAGCCGAAAAAATACAGCAATGGGAAGTGCGCAAACATGTGGTCTCTATTGGTGGTTATTACACCCTAGCAGGCATTAGCCAGCATTACCTTGGTGATTATCAACTGTCAGCAAAGTTTTTGGCACTTGCGAAGCCTTATTTACGCGGTTTGAGTGATAATATTCTTAATCGATTATGGTATGTATTTAGATATGTTAATAGCCTACGCTTAAATTCAAAACCAAATAAAAGCGAACAAACTATTTTAGACCATTGTTTAGAGCAAGTGAAAATCTGGTCATCTCTGGGCCCGATATTAAGACCTTATTTAGCTTTTATGCTGATGGAAACCAGTTATTGTGCAGATAATTTTAGCGAGACACGTCGCCTATGCTTAGATGCTATCGATCTTGCCCGAGCTATGAAATTTACTTTACTGGAAGGGTTTCTATACGAACGAACCGCTCATTTGTTTTTTGAACAGCAGCATGATCAAGCTGATTATTACTTGCATCAATCGCTTGCTGCCTATCTACATTGCTCGGCTTTGGTTAAAGCGCAACAACTTGAAAATAACTATGGCATCGTACCAAAAAATTCTTTAGCTGTGCCTTCAGCTACTGGGCTTGCACAACAACTCGATGTAGATTATCTATTACAAGCAACACGTTCGATTACCCAGCAATTAGATATCAACCCCTTACTGCAAACTATTTTACAGGCGGTAATGGAGCGCTTAGGAGCAAAAACCGCTTATTTGCTTGTCGTGCAAGATGATGTCTTACAATTAATGGCAAAAGCTGAAAAAAAAGACCGGGTCATCGTAGAACTTGCTGAAAGTCAAAACCTAGAGGCTTTAGATTTATCGCCTGCAATTATTAATTATGTGCATCATACAGGGCAGCTAGTAGTCTTAAAAGATGCAGCAAACGAAGGTGATTTTATAACTGATAAAATAGTTAAAGAACGTCATCTTAAGTCTATTTTTTGTGTTCCACTTATTATTAAACAACAAGTATTGGGCGTTTTATATTTAGAAAACAAGCTAATAGTTGAAGTATTTACTAATGAACAAATTGAATTAACAAAATTATTAAGTGCTCAAGCGGCTATTGCTTTGCAAAATACCTTATTACTACAACAAGCGCGCGCCAGTGAAGCGGAAATAAAACAATTAAATAAAACTTTAGAAGAGCGTGTTAACCAAAGAACGCAAGCCTTAAATACAGCAAATGAAGAGTTAAAAAATTTCGCTTATGTTGTCTCCCATGATTTAAAGGCTCCCTTGCGAGCAATTAATCAGTTAGCAGGATGGATTAGTGAGGATTACGCTAAATATTTTGATGCAGAAGGTCAAGAACAAATGCAGTTATTACGCAGTCGCGCTAGACGTATGCATGACATGATTGAAGGGATTTTACAGTATTCACGCGTAGGAAGGCTGCATGAGCAAGATGAATTAATTGATATTGCCCAGTTAATTGCAGATGTCATTCAGTTTTTAGCACCCCAACCGACAATTAGCATTAGCCTTGTTGGCCAATTTCCTGTTATAACGGGTGAAAAATTAAGGGTATTTCAAGTCTTCCAAAACCTTATTGATAATGCTATCAAATATAATGATAAAACATTGGGGGAAATTACACTCAGTTGCCTTAATAATGCCACTGAGTGGATATTTTGTGTAGCGGATAATGGCCCCGGCATTGCGCCACAATATCAACAAAAAATCTTTCAGTTATTTCAAACACTAAAGACTAAAGATCAAGCCGAAAGTACCGGCATCGGTTTAAGTTTGATAGAAAAAATTGTGCATAGTTGGCAGGGTAAAATTTGGCTAGAATCCGATGGAATACACGGCTGTAAATTTATATTTAGCATACCCAAAACGATAAAAAATGAATAATATTAGACCTATTTTATTAGCCGAAGATGATCATGTTGATGTTATGACCGTTAGGCGTGCATTTAAGCAATTGAACGTGCTAAATGAATTAATTGTTGCCAAGAATGGAGAAGAAGTCATTGGTTATTTAGATGACCCCCAGAAGCCACTACCTTGCCTTATTATTTTGGATATTAATATGCCTAAAATGAATGGTCTTGAATGTCTAAAAATACTTAAACAACGCAGTGTTTATAAAAATATCCCCGTTTTTATGCTTTCCTCTTCTAGAGAACAACAGGATGTCGATAGCAGTTTCGCCAGAGGGATTGCTGGGTACATTCTTAAACCGATAGAATTTGATGAGTTTCTTTGTTCAATTAAAGTACTGAATAGTCACTGGACAGTAGGCAGTTAATGAACAGAATACAGGTGTTATTAATTGAGGATAATCTAACTGATCAAATGGGATTTAAGCGTTTTGTCAAAAAAAAATCACTTAATTATGACTATCAGATTGCTAGCTCAGTGAGCGAAGCTAAAGACTTACTCTCAACACAGACTTTTGATATTATTTTAGCTGACCATGCCTTAGGTGATGGCACGGCCTTTGACGTATTACCCGCTATCCCCTCTAACACGCCAGTTATTATGATCACAGGTAACGATAACGCCGCTATTGCAGTTAAAGCTTTAAAAGCGGGCGCTTCGGATTATTTAACCAAAGATATTGAATCCTCCTATTTAGAGCTATTGCCCATTACGATTGATAATGTCCTTAAAGCTCAAGCGATTAAAAATGAGCTAGAAAAGCATCGTGAGCATTTAGAAGTTTTAGTTGAACAGCGAACTCAAGAGCTACAAGCAGAAATCGAAAAACGTAAAGCCATTGAAAAACAACTGCGTATTTTAGCTATTTCTTTTGAAACGCATGAGCCTATTGTTATTACTGATGCTCAGAGATATATCATCAGAGTTAATAAGGCTTTTAGTAAGCTTACAGGCTACAGTGCCGAAGAAGTCATTGGTAACAAGATGAATATTCTGAAATCTGGCCATCAAGATCAGCAGTTTTATATCAATATGTGGAGCGAATTACTAGCAACAGGCCAATATGAAGGAGAATTGTGGAATCGCTGCAAATCAGGACGTGTCTACCCTGAATATTTGACTATTACTGCTGTAAAAGATAACGATGGCAATATCATAAATTATGTCGGGCTATTAACTGATATTACAGAGCAAAAAGAAGCTGAGTCAGCGATTAAAAAACTCGCTTTTTATGACGCCCTCACCTCTTTAGCTAATCGACGCTTATTAATCGATCGCTTAGAGCATGAATTAGTCATTGCTAAGCGTATCGCTGCTTACGGTTCATTAATTTATTTAGATTTAGATAACTTTAAACCTTTAAATGATACTTATGGACATCACATTGGCGATGAACTGCTTATTCAAGTTGGTCAGCGCCTACAATCCGTATTACGCGAAGAAGACACCCCAGCAAGGCTAGGAGGGGATGAATTTGTGGTATTGATTCATGCGACAGAAGAAAGTTATGAACCTGCCTTAATGAAGGCACAAATAGTAGCTAAAAAGATTCAACAGAAACTCAATAAAGCCTACTTTCTTAATAATAGCGAACATTTTTTTTCATGTAGTATTGGTATCACTGTTTATCCAGAGAACGGCCATAATGCTGAAAAAATTATGCAGCATGCAGACAGGGCTATGTATGCTGCGAAGCGCGCGGGGAAAAACGCTATTTGCTTGTTCGATGGTAAAAATACCGACCTTATTTAAACTTTATTTTATAGCTTTTTATGGATTATATTTCTTTCCCCCTACCTGCTTCTTTTTTTGCTTGGTTTACGCCGATCACGACCAGTTATGCATTAATTATTGCTGCTGAAATTGGCGATAAAAGCCAATTAGTTTGCATGACTTTAGCGGCAAGACATCGTGCTATGCCAGTTATTTTTGGCGCCATAGCCGCTTTTGCTTTACTTAATACTTTAGCCGTTATCTTTGGTGTAGCAATTGCTAATTGGGTGCCAGGTTACTTAGTTGCGGCAATAGTCTGCGTATTATTTGCTGTATTTGGCATACTTGCCTTATTTTTTAACGAGGCTGAAGACGACGATGCAGTATTGCCAGAAAAAAGTAGTCATAGTCTTTTTTTTACTACCTTTATTCTGATTACTGTCGCTGAATTTGGTGATAAAACCCAATTGGCTGTGGTTGCCTTAAGTAGTACAGCCTTACCAGAAGCAATTTGGATAGGCTCTACTTTAGCCTTAATAACGACTTCAATTCTAGGCGTACTTGCGGGGCGCACTTTATTGCAAAAAATACCACTCAGCTTATTACATAGACTGAGCGGCGTGCTTTTTATCATCTTGGCCGGGTTTGCTGCTGTCGAGGCTTATCATGGCTTTTATAGCTCGTTTGCTTCATTTACTCAATTCTTAACCACTGTACAGTAAGATTATCGCTTTTACCGCTAGCGCGAAACATCGCTAGTTTTGCTTGTTTAAGTAGGTTTATCTTATCCATTTCTACCGTCGCTAAAGCAACAAACTCATGTTCCTTAGTAAATTCCCAAAAGCCATCACTGCAAAGAATAAAAGTCTCACCTCGCTGCGCTGGTGGATATACATGAATATCAGGTAGAAAATTATTGCTAATATTGATGCTTTTAGTTAGCTGATTTTGTTCAGGATGCGTGCCCATTTTATGTTCATCTAACACCCCATCATCAAAGAGTTTTTGTGGAATAGAGTGATCTTTAGTGCGCCAGACGATATGCTTTGGGTTGATGCGATAAATACGCGAATCGCCGCAGTGAGCACTAATGACCTGGGTATTGGTAATAATTAAAATCGCACAGGTTGTATAAGCATCGTAAGCAAGGGGATCACCTTGAAAAGCATCAGCCATCATAGCAACGGCATCATTAAACCATTTTCCTACAGTTTGTTTGGGCGAACTATTTATCAAAGCCGCGTATTTAGTCGCATATTGAATAAAACTATGACAAAAAAAACGCGAGGCTTTTTCACCTGCTTGATGTCCTCCTAAGCCATCAGCTAAAACAAATACTGAATAATTAGGGTCTATCTTATTCAGCATATAATCTTGATTATAGGCTCGATCTCCTGCTGAAGTGAGCTGGTGAAAGCTAATCTTATGCATTATCGACGTGCATTTCTCATGACATTTTTCATATCGCTCACTGCGGTTGCTAATCCACAAAAAACGGCTTGAGCAATCAGTGCATGACCTATATTTAATTCAACCATTTCAGGTATTTGGCAAATCGCTTCGACATTATATAAATTCAAGCCATGCCCTGCATTGACTTGCAATCCAGCGCTATGCGCATAATGAGCCGCTTTTTGGATACGTTCAAGTTCGGCTTTTCGTTGTTGTGGATTTCGAGCATCAGCATAACGCCCCGTATGTAATTCAATAACGGGAGCGCCAGCACTAACCGCCGCATCAATTTGTTGCTCGTCGGGGTCAATAAATAGCGAAACTTCTATATCGGATTCAGCTAAACGCTGACAAGCACGATGTATTTTATCTAGGCTAGAAACAACATCCAAACCACCTTCCGTAGTAAGTTCCTCTCTTTTTTCTGGCACCAGGCAACAGGCATAAGGCTTAACTTCAGTGGCAATGGTCAGCATTTCTTCGGTCACAGCCATTTCAAAATTAAGCCGAGTGTGAATCATTTCTTTTAATAAAAACATATCACGATCTTGCATATGCCGACGGTCTTCGCGTAAATGCGCGGTAATACCATCCGCTCCAGCTTGTTCGGCCAATAATGCTGCCTGAACTGGTTCAGGATAGAGCGTACCTCGTGCTTGTCTCAAGGTCGCTACATGGTCAATATTAACGCCCAATAAAATTAATTGCTTTTGCATGCTGGTTTTTGTTGTAGTTTTAAAATTAAGTTGCGACTTTGCAGGGTTTTGCCTTGTAAATGAAAATCAATGACTTGCCGCATCAACCATTTCGCTTCATTTAATTGGTTCTGCTCGGTATAGGTGCCTCGATGCATGGCAATCAAGGTTGCTCCGCTTATTTTGCCCTCAGGATCAACGCTGGCTCCTTGCTCAAGATCAAAGCGATAACTTAAATCAGGTTTAATTGGTTTATTAGTGAAGTAATCATATTGCAGCTGTAGTTCATAACCAAGTGCTTGCATTAATTGCACTTCAAAGTTGCGTAATGCAGCTTCAATGGGCTGCTGAGTTTTAAGTTGTTGTAAACAAGTAAAATAAGCCAGAAATATATCCGGGTAAGGCTCGTCTATCGGAACAAAATAGCGTATTAATTCATTCAGATAAAAGCCGCAGTAGGTATTGATTCCCGGTAGAATCATCTCCGAATTACCTGCTTCGGCATGATTTAATAATTTAAGCCCACCTGCTCCTGTATAACTAATGTTTAAAGGCAAAAAGGGGCGTAATAAGCCTAAATATTTTGCCTTTTGTTGTCGAACACCTTTGGCAATCAGGGATATTTTTCCTGAGTTTTGAGTCAGTACGTCAATTAAAACGCTGCTTTCTTGATAAGGCTTATGATGTAATAAAAAACAAGCCTCTAAGCCTGAAGACATAGTCCTTAACTTTTAAAGCCTAAGCCCTGTAATGCGCGTTCATTATCTGACCAGCCTGATTTCACTTTAACCCATAATTGCAAATAGACTTTTTTGTCAATTAACATTTCTATATCTTTTCTGGCTTCCATACCAATGCTTTTTAGCATCTCACCATCTTTACCAATAACAATATTTTTCTGCGTTTCCCGTTCCACCCAAATCAGCGCGTAAATTTTAGTAATACGCGGCAACTCTTCATATTTTTCAATTTCAACGGTTAAAGCATAAGGCAACTCATCGCCTAGTCTACGCGTTAATTTTTCTCTAATAATTTCTGACACTAGAAAACGCTCTGAACGATCAGTAATTTGATCTTCTGGATAAATAATGTTGCCTTCAGGCAATAAATCCATAATCAAATTATCCAGTAACTCTAAGTTAGTTTGCTTTAATGCAGAAATTGGCACGATTTCTTTAAAAGGAAATCTTTTTTGAGCATCAGCAAAAAAAGCAAAAATTTTCTCTTTATCTTTGACACGATCAATTTTATTGACCGCTAAAATAACCGGTAAATTAGCCTTTTTTAATTTTTCAAAAATAACTTCATCATAATCTTGCCAAGCTAAGCCATCAATTAGCCAAACCACTAAATCGACCCCTAATAAAGTCGTATCAGCTGTTTTATTCAAATAGCGGTTAAAGGCTTTTTTACTGCTTTCATGCATACCTGGCGTATCCATGTAAATAGCTTGGCCTTTGTCATTAGTATTAATACCTAAAATTTGATGCCGAGTTGTTTGTGGTTTACGTGAGGTGATACTGACTTTCTGCCCTAATAAATGATTCATTAAGGTTGATTTACCAACATTTGGCTGGCCAATAAAGGCGACATATCCACAATTCATTGAGATTCCTTGGCTATTTCTTTTAACATTAATTCAGCCGCCTGTTGTTCGGCTTTTTTTCTAGAGGCACCGGCGCCAATAAATTTAAGTTTAAGTAAATCAACAGAACACTCAACTTGAAAGGTTTTCTCATGGGGCAAACCCGATTCGCTAATCAATTTATATTGAGGGATTTCGATTTGTTTAGCCTGCATATACTCTTGTAAACGCGTTTTAGGATCTTTTTGCCAATTATCTAAGCTAAGCTGGTCTAAGCGTTCAGCAAACAAAATTAAAATCCATGTTTTACATGACTCGATACCTTGATCTTTAATAATAGCGCCCATAATGGCTTCTAAGGCATCGGATAAAATAGAAGCGCGTCGATATCCGCCGCTTTTTAGTTCGCCTGAGCCTAAAATTAAATAATCACCAATATTATGTTTGCGGGCGAGTTCAGCTAAAGAGGTTTGATTGACCAAGCTTGCTCTTAAGCGGCTTAAAACACCCTCAGATGCACGAGGAAATTTATTATAAAGTGCTTCAGCGATGACAAAACCTAAAATAGAATCCCCTAGAAATTCTAGGCGTTCATTATTTTTTGAGCCCATACTGCGATGCGTTAGTGCTAGAGTAAATAACTCCGGCTGAGAAAAACTTAAGCCTAATTTTTTACAAAGAATTTCGGGAGATTTAATCACTGCTTGCCTATTTCTATTTCATCATCAAAATCAACCCAGACACTTAGGTTACCAAAAAGAAGTTGTTTAGTATGGTAGACTATTTGCACTTTTAGGTAACCTTCACGGGAAGTTATTTTTACATTTTCTTTTTTTATATCATAAACATAGTTCATTCCAAACTGTTTATTTAATGCATTCCAAACACCCGCTTTACTCTCATTTTGTATCTCAGGACGGTTTTTTATACTCTGTAATGCTTGAACCACTTTGTTATGATCCATATAAATCGGACCGACTTTTAAGACTAATAAAGTAAAAAAACCAATTATTCCTAAAACAAAAATCAAAGAAATCAGGGTTAATCCTTGCTGTTTTTTATGCAGTTTTTCCATCTTCCTTTCCTCAATTATTTAATAACAGTTCCGATACGGTTAAAACCGATACCGGTATTTTCCCAGTCCCAATTCATCCAGATAAAAAACGCTTTGCCCACTAAATTTTCTTCAGGCACTGTTCCCCAATAACGACTATCATTACTGTTATCGCGGTTATCGCCCATCATAAAATAATGCCCTTGAGGCACGATAAAAGTTCCTTTGATATTCGGCGCGCGATGATTAATTAAAATGTCATGCTCTACGCCGAGTAAGTCTTCACTTAGTTTTTCAGCACCCGTCATGTTTTTACCTTGACCAACACCTTCGTAGCGCCCCAATGATACATATTTAACCGGCTGATTATTAACGTACAGTTGTTTATCAATATAGCTAATATGATCGCCTGGTAAGCCAATAAGTCGTTTAATATAGTCCACTGATGGATTTTTAGGGTATCTAAATACCACGGCATCACCGCGCTGTGGCTTATCAATATCAATAATTTTTTTATTTATAACTGGAATGCGTATGCCATAGGTAAATTTATTCACTAAAATAAAATCACCGATCAATAAAGTAGGCATCATTGAACCCGATGGAATTCTAAAGGGTTCTGCAATAAATGAACGCAGTAAAAATACCACTAAAACAACGGGAAAGAATGACCGCGCATATTCAACAATTAACGGTTCATTTTCTTCAACATACGGCGTATTCGTGCGTTTAAGCTGATAACAGTAACCACCCCAAATAATTCCAGTCACGAGTGATGCTGAAAATAGAAAAAATGAAAAATCAAAATCCATAGTTATCTCGTCTTTTATGAGTCTTTATTAACTTGTAAAACAGCCAAAAAGGCTTCCTGTGGAATTTCAATATTGCCCACCTGTTTCATGCGTTTTTTACCAGCTTTCTGTTTTTCTAGCAGTTTCTTCTTACGGGAAATATCACCACCATAACATTTAGCAGTCACATTTTTGCCCATGGATTTAACAGTAGAGCGTGCAATGATTTTGCCACCAATAGCCGCTTGAATAGCGACTTCAAACATTTGCCGTGGAATTAACTCTTTCATTTTTTCAACTAAGTCACGACCACGAGATTGGCTTAAATCTCTATGCACAATAATCGATAGCGCATCAACTCTATCGCCATTAATCAAGACATCTAATTTAACCAAGGCTGCTTCTTGAAAGCGTTTAAATTCATACTCAAAAGACGCATATCCTCGACTTACCGATTTAAGGCGATCAAAGAAATCCAACACGACTTCACTTAAAGGGAGTTCATAATGCAAGGAGACTTGGCTACCCAGGTATTGCATATTCATTTGCACGCCGCGTTTCTCAATACAAAGGCTAATAACATTACCTAGATAGTCTTGAGGCACTAAAATATTCGCCTGAATAATAGGCTCTCTAATCATTTTTACAGAGCCAATGTCAGGTAAATTGGCTGGATTATCAACATATAATATGTCGCCTTTATTAGTTTCCACTTCATAAACAACGGTTGGCGCGGTGGTAATTAAATTGACATTATATTCGCGCTCTAAACGCTCTTGCACAATTTCCATATGCAACATACCCAAAAAGCCACAACGAAAACCAAAGCCTAAGGCTTGCGATGACTCCGGTTCAAACTGTAATGCTGCATCATTTAAACGTAATTTATTTAATGATTCGCGTAAGTCTTCATAATCGTCCGAACTTACTGGATAAAGGCCAGCAAAAACGCGTGGCTGAATTTTTTTAAATCCAGGTAAAGCAGTGGCACAAGGACCCACAGTAGTGGTAATAGTATCCCCTACCGGAGCGCCAAAAATATCTTTAATAGCACCGACAATAAAGCCTACCTGCCCTGTTCTCAATTCCAGTGTATCAACACGTTTAGGGGTAAAAATACCGATGCGTTCAGCGATAAAGCTATTGCCGGTCGACATAATAGTTATTTTTTGCTTTTTACGTAAAGAACCATTAACAATCTTTACTAAAGACACAACGCCTAAGTAATTATCGAACCATGAGTCAATAATTAAAGCTTGCAAAGGTGCATTTTCATCACCGCTAGGCGCTGGAATTGTGTGGACTAGCTCTTCTAAAACCTCAGCAACCCCCAACCCTGTTTTAGCGCTGACATGCAAGGCATTTTTAGCTGGAATCCCAATAATATTTTCAATTTCAGCAATAACTTTTTCGGGGTCGGCGGAAGGTAAATCTATTTTATTTAATATGGGCATTACTTCCAGGCCCAGTTCAATAGCCGTATAGCAATTAGCGACACTTTGCGCTTCAACACCCTGAGCGGCATCAACAACTAATAACGCCCCCTCACAAGCCGCCAATGAACGAGATACTTCATAAGAAAAATCGACATGCCCTGGCGTATCAATAAAATTTAACTGGTAAACCTCGCCATTTTTAGCTGTAAAATTGAGCGTTACACTCTGCGCTTTAATGGTAATACCTCTTTCCCGCTCAATATCCATTGAATCGAGAACTTGAGCAGACATCTCACGATCGGACAAGCCTTCACATAGCTGAATAAAACGATCAGCCAAAGTAGATTTCCCGTGATCGATATGCGCAATAATCGAGAAATTTCGTATATTTTTTAAATCCATCGTGTCTTAATTACAAAAATAAAAGTGTGAAAAAACCAGGCTACAGGCGCTGACTATAGGCTGTATGCTAAATAGCAATATTTTAACAGAAGCATGAAGCTCTGGGGTTAGTATTAGTGCTTAAGCTTCTAAAACAAAATCAAAGGTCTTAAACAGTGCCGGTAATTCTTGGCGTGCTATAAGCTTTACGGGGACAAGTAGATCACTTTCTGACAATCCGGCATAATTTAGCGACTCTTGTTCGACATAAATACCTTCTATATCATAGAGCTCCAAAGAACGATAAATAGCACCTATCTCTTTACTTGCCACTGCTGCGCTGTGTTGCCCATTTTTTAAGTGAAAAATAGCATCATCTAATAATAACAGGCTTACTTTTTGATCAAAGGCAGCTGTTATTAATACCACATCCAATACTTCCTGTGCTTTATTGCCACTATAAGCCGGCGCTTGCATCACAAATAAAAATGACTTGCTCACTGATGCTCGCTCATATTGTCATTAGATAGATAACTCTCTGCATCGACATCAATCGTAGGTAGCATTAAAAAAGCACCTAACTCCATCATAGCCTTACGATAAACTTTGCGTTTAAAGTAAACAACTGATTTTAATGGCTCCCAATACTCGACCCATTGCCAATCATCAAATTCAGGTTTTTTATGCAGGTCTAAAATAACGTCAGCTTCTCGACCCACTAATTTCAATAAATACCAAACTTGTTTTTGACCTATACATAAGGGATGTGAATTACGTCTAATATATTTTTCAGGTAGTCTGTATTTTAACCAATAGCGGGTACGCCCTAAAATTTGCACATGCTCAGGTTTAAGTCCTGTTTCTTCGCATAATTCGCGATACATCGCTTGCTCAGGATTTTCATGATTTTCTATTCCGCCTTGAGGAAATTGCCAAGAATTCACGCGTGCTCGTTTAGCCCAAAATACATGACCTCGGGCATTACAAAGGATGATGCCGACATTTGATCGGTACCCTTTAGAGTCAATCATCTTTAAAACCTATATTTTTTACTGTTCGCAATAAGGCCCTAAATGATAGAATCCTTGTATTGAACATAAGGAACACGCATAAAATGTGTGACGCGCGTTCCTTTGCATTACTTATCGTACCATTGTTCCATAAATAGCTAAGCGATACCATCCCCCTTTTTTAAAATTCTTAACCTAAAGTGAACTAATAATGAGTTTAGCAATTTTCGATTTAGACAATACTTTACTTGCTGATGACAGTGACTATCTGTGGGGGCAATTTTTAGTTGACCAAGGCATTGTTGATGCGCACTATTATGCACAAGAAAATGATCGTTTTTACAAAGAGTACAAAGCAGGAAGTTTAGATATTTATGAATTTTTAAGTTTTTCCTTAAAGCCACTCGCTGAAAATTCACTGCAAGATTTACTTAAATGGCGTAGTCAATTTATAGCCGAGATTATTCGTCCGATTCTTTTAAAACCAGCTCAAGAACTTATTCATAAGCATCAACAACGCGGCGATATTTTATTGGTCATTACTGCAACCAATAAATTTGTCACAGAACCTATTGTTAATTTATACGGTATCAATAACTTACTAGCGACAACCCCTGAATTTATAGAGCAAAGATACACCGGAAAAGTTGCCGGTACGCCCTGCTTCCAAGCAGGAAAAGTGACGCGCTTAAATGAATGGCTACAAGAAACAGGATATTCCTTAGAAGATAGTTGGTTTTATAGTGATTCGCATAATGATTTACCACTATTAAAGCTCATAGAACATCCCGTTGCAGTTAACCCTGATGAAGCATTAAAACAGTTTGCAGAAAAATCAGCTTGGCCAATCATCAGTTTACGCGATGAACAATGTCCAGTGCATCATTTTAAGTAAGTGTTGGATATTGCCAATACAAAACAGCTGCTTCGACTCGCTAAGGAATGAGCATTTATTAAAGAAGTTCTGCACTATAAATCTCAAGTCACCAATAAATCTTTAATACGCATCCCTTCGCCTTGGATGACTTTAAGCTGAAACTGCCCACAATAACTACAAGGATCGTGCAAAGTCTCCATAGCAACTGACTTGTGGCAGTTTTGACAAACACCCAAACCATCAACACTAGTTATCACAAGTTCAGCGCCTGCAATTAAAGAATCGTTCATCACGACATCAAAACCAAATCTTAAAGCCTCGGCTTCAACGCAAGAGAGTTTGCCAATTTCCAGAGTAACTTGAGATACCCTGTTAAAATTTTGGCTTTGAGCATGCTCTATTAAAGTCTCACGCACTTGTTCAAGCAAGGAAATTTCATGCATGACTTAGCCAATAATCTAACTCAGGTTTTTGCAACAAATCAGTGGTCAGTTGTATAGCAACAGCCAAATTGCTTTCCGCTTGATTACTTAAACCGCTACCTAATTCAAACCCAACGCCCTGAATGCTTAATAAGAAGCAAGGGGGCGGTTCTTTATACATAACATCTTGATAAACAGCCAATACCGAAGATGGACTCATTGCATGTGTGCTATAACTCTTATCTTTTTCCGGAGAAAGATAAGTCAACGAACAAGCCTCAGCACAAGCAACCGAAGCATCAATAAATAAGACCAACCGGCGGCCCTCTAAATCTAAAGCATGTTCAATTTGCAGCTGAAAATCTGTCATAATCTCTAGCTCAGGAACCTGCAAGTTATTTTCAATATATTCAATAACCAGCGGCCCGAGCGCATCATCACCCCGACTCAGATTGCCATAACCAAAAACTAGCAGCGCATTTTTATTAAAATAAGTCAACAGCCACCCTCACCTAAACAAGGACTGCCTTCAAATTGCTGTTTTTGTCCTAATAACAAATCAAATTTTTCATTCATTAATAAACCCCCAATTCAGATAATAACTGCAACACCCCTAAAAGAGCTAGATGGTATCGTTTCCGTCTACTCAAACTAACAACTAAGGAGGTGTCCAATGCAAACATTAAACCATCTAAGCCAAACAGACAAAGCCGAGGCCGGTGAGTTACACAAGCACTTACGGCATCAAGCCAAGCCTTAGTGTAAGCGTTACGCCAAAAATGACTATCGTGGCACTATTCCCGGTCATGTGGCGCTGCGCCACAGCGGATGAAAAGACCCGCTTAGGTGATTGGTAAGCCGATACGGTCATCGGTAAAGGTTAGTTAGGTTAATTAGGTTAATTAATCCGGACTAAATGATAAGCTATTTTATGGTATTAGTTAGCTCTTGTACCAGCAGACTGAGAAAAAATTTAATTTCTATAGTCATCTTAACCAACAATCCTTTATAATAGATTTTCCAAAGGGGACGACCAGGTTTCGACGTGGGTAGCAAAACCTTAGGGGCATGTCGAGGACAGTACACCTCGTAAAATCTACTGAAACTTAAGTATTCGCAAATGACGAAAACTACTCAATGGCTTTAGCTGCTTAAACACAGCACCATTCTCCTGACTATCTGTGCTTATGCGGGTAGGTTCTTCGGAACACTCAGGAGTCACTCTACATAAGATCGCGTTAAGGACTTTGTTCGGAGTTCAAACACGCTAAATCCAATCGAAATCGCTAAAAGTATCTTGGTCCGACGGGTAGCTTCTAGCTAAATCAAAAGCGCGGAATAAACATGTAGATCCAAAGGCGGAGTGCTTGCGGACGGGGGTTCGATTCCCCCCGTCTCCACCAAATTAACTTCCAGCAATATCCAAGAAAGACCTTAAACCAGCTAAAATGCTGGTTTTTTTTATGCCTTTTTGTCGCATAATGTCCGTCAATGTCTGGGGGTAGCCAGACAAACTGGGGGTATATGCGGGTGTATTTTTTCCTCCCTAAAAACCGATACCCCCAAACTGGAATAATTGCTAGTGGGTCGAACGTGTCGTTCTCTGTATATACTCATCGTGAATCAAAACTTAGATTAAATATGGAATGCGTTAAAATTCTCCCATGTCATCAAAATACGAACTTTCCCAACCAGAACTCGACGAATTAGAGATCGCGCATCGCCAAGCGTCCGATAAGCGCTTTGCTGATCGGATCAAAACCGTCTACCTGTTAGGAAAAGGTTGGACGATATCAAATGAGCGCCGTGTTGGCCTCACGGCTCGATCCCGGGGCCATTACCGTCATCAAGGGGAACAAGCCGCTGTCGCTGCGTTACAGCCGCAAACACCGGGCGGTGCTTTATGCCTCGGAACCGGAATACATCGAAGCCGCTCTGGATGACCAGCGTGGCTGGCGTGAACTGGAAATACCGCCACTTACCATGCTGACCTTCCGCCATGAAACCCTCAAGGAGTGGCAGAGCCAACCCTTTAAATTTGTCTGTCAGGAAAGAAAAGGAACCTTACCCGAAGGAGTGAATGCATGAACAACGACAACCACCTCCGGCTCTTTGTTTACGGAACCTTGAAACGTGGATTCTGGAACTTTGACCGGTTCTGCACCCGGGCCATCAGTATCGACCCCGCCACCACTTGGGGCAGGCTCTACCAGCTGCCAGCGGGATTCCCGGCCTTGGAAGTCCCGGAGAGCAGCATACTGGCCACCGGCACTGCCGATCCGCTGGCCGATACCCAGACACAGAACACCATCGAGCTACCTGAGAATGCCATGATCCGACCGGAAGGCGACTGGGATCTGGTCCACGGGGAGCTGATGACCTTCGCCAATCCCGGTTTCGATCTGCCGCCCATCGATCGGCTGGAGGCATTTAACCCCGATGGAAGGAGCATGTATCGGCGGGTTTTAGTGGCGGTCAAAACCCAAGGTGGCCCTTTCTCTTGTTGGACATACCACGGTCTCTCCCATATTCTCCGAGGCAGTGTACGCCTTTCCGAGGGGCACTGGGAAAGGCAAGAAATTCGGCTAAACTCGGTTTAATCCGGAAAGAAAGCTTGATTTTTTCATTCCATCCATGTATCTTTAACCCTGTTTAACCTAATGTAGCCGGATTGTGCCCATCTGGGGTGCTGTCCGGTCAACTACTTGACGAGCCGTTTGGGCGGCCCTCAAAAGAATGATGGAGTCGAAAATGGAAGACAGATGGCTATCCGTAGATGAAATTGGAGACTATCTCGGGATCAAACGAGATACCGTCTATAAGTGGATAAGCGAGAAAGGCATGCCTGCCCATAAAATCGGCCGCCTCTGGAAATTCAAGAAAGACGAGGTGGATACTTGGGTTCGTGACGGAAAAGCAAGAGATTTCAAAGAGGGTGAAAATCAGTGAAGCACTCTTCTGGAATACTTGATAACAAATCTCTGGGAAATGTTGTTTCCGAGCTCAAAGAAAATATCGCAGATAGATGTACTCTTTCTGTGGTTTCCGCTCTATTTTCTCTTTATGCGTATGATGAGCTGAAAAGGGAGCTTTCTAAAATCAACAACTTTCGACTCCTTGTGCCAAGCCTCAATGATGAAGAGAGTTTTCTAAATAATCTGCACGGAAATAACTTGGACCGCCGCCTCCGAAATCGACTTGATGTTGCACGCATCGCCCGGGATTGCTCGGAGTGGCTGAAACAGAAATGTGAAGTCCGCCAGTTGCCATCATCGGTACACCAGAATCTTATTCATCTGGCTCATGCCAATAACGGTGAACACCTTGCTATTGTGGGTAGTTCGTCTTTCACCACCGACGGTTTGGGTATTGTTCCATCAGAAGCCCATCACATGAATACCTGCTTTCGCAGTTCTGAGGAAGCTCATTCACTGATTAAGTGGTTTGATGAGCTTTGGGATTCGGGAAGAAAAAATGATGATTTTGGGGACACCTTGCAAGAATCCCTCGCTCTCATCTACTCTGACAAGACTCCCCAGCAAATCTACTTCCTGACTCTTTTCAATATCTTCAGAGATTTTATCGGCGAGCTGGATGAAGACAAAATCATTAAGACCCAGACCGGAATTAAAAGCACTCAAGTCTGGCAAAAGCTTTACAAATTCCAGCGTGATGGTGTGCTGGGTGCCATCGATAAAATTGAACGCTATAACGGTTGCATCATTGCGGACAGCGTGGGCTTGGGTAAAACCTTCGAAGCGTTGGCAATCATTAAATACTATGAACTGCGCAATGATAGGGTTCTGGTTTTATGCCCTAAAAAGCTGCGGGAAAACTGGACTCTTTATACGGTTAATGACAAACGAAACATCATGGCCTCGGACAGGTTCAATTACGATGTATTGAATCACACCGATCTAACGCGATTGCGTGGCATGTCCGGGGAGATCAATCTGGAAACCCTGAATTGGGGTAACTACGATCTTGTAGTCATCGATGAGTCGCACAACTTTAGAAACAACCCGGCCCGCAAGGATGATTCTCTGACCCGTTACTCCAAATTGATGAATGACATCATCAAGGCAGGCGTAAAAACAAAAGTTCTTATGCTTTCTGCGACTCCTGTAAACAACCGGATGAACGACCTGAAAAATCAAGTGGCGTTTATTGTTGAAGCTAAAGATGAGGCTCTAAAGTCAAATGGAATTGTCAGCATTGAGCAGACGCTTAAAATGGCTCAAACGCGTTTTAACGCATGGTTGACTCTGGATGGAAGCCAAAGGACCACAGAATCGCTGCTCGAGACTTTAAACTTTGATTATTTCAAACTCTTAGACCTCCTGACGATTGCACGTTCCAGGAAGCATATCGAAAAATATTATGATATGTCCGAAATCGGGAAGTTTCCGGAGAGGCTCAGACCCGTCAATATAAAAACGGACATCGATACAGAGGGACGCTTTCCAGCACTTGAGAGCATCAATAGAGACATACGGCTGCTTAACCTGAGCGCCTATGCTCCTTTGAAATATGTTCTGCCGCAAAAGGCTGAAGAATATAGCCGCAAGTATGACCGAAAGGTAGCCGGGGGCTCCGTCTTCAGGCAGGTTGACCGTGAGCAGAGTTTGATTCACCTGATGCGGGTTAACCTTTTCAAACGCATGGAAAGCTCCATCAACTCCTTTACCATGACGCTGGAGAAACTTCTTGGTGAGGTGAGCGGCCTGATCCAGAAAATTGCAGCCCATGACAACAACGCGGCTGTCGAAGAGTTTGATATTGAGGAGATTGAAATTGAAGATGATGCCTTCTCTCCTTTTGTAGTCGGCAAAAAAGTCAAAGTCCTCATTCAGGATATGGACAAGGTTCGCTGGAAGCAAGAGCTCGAGGAGGACCGGGAGATTCTGGAAAAGCTCATTTCATCTGCTCAGGCAGTTAAAGCCCCGCAAGATGAAAAACTGCGACGGTTGAAGGAACTGATACAGCAAAAGGTGACCAACCCGATTAATCCGGAAAATAAAAAAATCATCATTTTTACCGCATTTGCGGACACCGCAAAATATCTATACGAACATACTGCAAAATGGGCGCATAGAGAGCTTGGGGTTTATTCCGCGCTGGTGACTGGCTCGGGTGAAAACAAGACCGAGATGCCTGGCATACGAAAAGATCTGGCGGCCATTATCACCTCCTTTTCTCCCATTTCAAAAGAGCGGGATAAGATTGATTCTGCTCTCACCGCCGAGATTGACCTGCTGATTGCTACAGACTGTATTTCAGAGGGGCAAAACCTGCAGGACTGCGATTATCTGATCAACTATGACATCCACTGGAATCCGGTTCGTATTATTCAGCGCTTCGGGCGTGTTGATCGATTGGGCTCCAAGAATGACAAAATCCAGCTGGTGAATTTCTGGCCCAACATGGAGCTGGATGAATACATCAATCTGGAGGCCCGCGTTTCCGGGCGAATGGTCCTGCTTGATATTTCGGCCACCGGTGAAGAGAACGTAATCGAATTTACCGATTCGGGAAAAATGAACGACCTCGACTATCGGCGAAAGCAGCTTGAAAAACTGCAAAACGAAGTTCTGGATATTGAGGATGTTGAGGGTGGCATTTCAATCACCGACCTTACCTTGAACGATTTCCGCATGGACCTCACTGACTACATAAAAGAACATGAGAATCTGCTGGAGCGGATACCGCCGGGAGCTTTTGCTGTTGCCACTATTGACGACTCATTAAAGGGCGAGTTGTCACCGGGAGTAATTTTTTGCCTTAAAAATGAAGGCGCTCAAACCGTTTCGGACACAACCTACGCCCTGTCTCCCTACTATTTAGTCTATGTATCAAACGACGGTTCAGTTCTTTTGCAATTCACTCAAACCAAAAAGATTCTGGATCTGCTGAAAAAGATGAGTATCCACAGGAAATCCGTTGACGATGAAGCCACAACCCGACTTTCCAACCTGACACGCAAAGGTTCCGATATGTCGCAGTATCGCAACCTGCTGTCCAAAGCAGTGCAGGCCCTCACCGGAGCGGCTGAAGAGCGCGGTGTGGAAAGTCTCTTCTCTCCCGGTGGAACCGTAATCAATAAAAACAGCTTTAAGGGCATGGATGACTTTGAAGTGGTCAGCTACCTGATCCTTTTGGGTGAGGAGGCAGATAATGCCGGATAATAAAAAAGCAGCCATTGAATACGTCTGGAAGACAATCTCCTTTCCCGAGGCGGCTCTGCTGGGAAAGCGGGTTCCGAAAAAGCAGTTTCTTGAAAGTGGTGAACTCGTTGCCAGTGATAAAAAGCTGTTTCGGGAAAACGTGAAAAACGTGTATTGGGAATACACCCTGAAACCCTCAACTTGTCCGATTCTTCCTTACAGAGACAATGAACGGGAATACCTTGAGGTGGCAGTTCTGCAGGTCGAAATGAACTCCCAGAAAGGCCACAAGCGAATCGCTGAAATCATCCACCGGGTCATTCCTTATCCATTGATGCTGGGTCTTTACACTGAAACTGGCGAATTTGCACTGAGCATCGCCCCAAAACGGTTCAGTCAGGCGGAGCATGGAGCCTTTGTTGCCGAGCGTTTTTATACCACTGGCTGGATGAATTGCGAGGCATTCAATGACCGAGAAGCGGCCTTTGTTGCATCACTTGCATGGGGCAACATGCCGCTTCAGAACTATGGGTCTTTATACAATGCCTGGACGGATCGTTTTACCGGATACGAATGCTCGGTGTTATCCGGAGCCTTTACCATCGGTAAAGTCGGAGATCGGCTGGCGCAGCTGACGCGGTGCCGGGAAATTGAATCAAGAATATCGGAGCTGCGCGGGCAGCTGAAAAAAGCGGCTTTCAACCGGCAGGTGGAGCTGAATACACAGATTAAACAGATGGAACGTGAACTTGCTGAAATGGTGGTGAATTTATGAATAATCAGAAGCATAATCGTCGATCTATCAGGTTAAAAGGATATGATTATTCTCAGGCAGGTGCGTATTTTGTGACAATTTGCACACAAAACAGAGATTGTTTGTTTGGAGAGATTATTGAAGGCGAGATGGTGTTGAACGATGCGGGAAAAATGGTGCAAACGATTTGGGATCAAATCCCGCCCCATTATCCAGGCATTGGTATTGATGCATTTATTGCTATGCCCAATCATATACACGGAATCGTTATCGTAGGGGCGGCCACGGGGGGCCGCCCTGGTTCGGGTAATTATGATTCGGTTCATGGGCAACATGGGCATGGGCAACATGGGCATGGGCAACCACAGGGGGTTGCCCCTACGTTGTCATTGG
>JACUUF010000064.1 GCA_014859465.1 Methyloprofundus sp. | reverse complement strand
GGAACTAGATAAAAAATGGGCGTCTTTTTGTACGAAAAAGGGTTGACAGTCCAAGCTTGCTTGTCACCTTGGTCTCCAGGCTTGTTTTTAATATTTTCGTAACTTAAAAAACTTGTATTTTGTTTTTTATCAGAATGAGGCACAAGGTGGCTTGCTCCTTTACTATCAAGGTAAAAAAAAGAAAGTTTAACTGGCTTGTAACTGCCAAACATTAATATGTTGTGTGTAACCGCTCCTTCCTTGTTAAGTTCATCCAGACTATATGCAACTCCCTCTGTTAACCAATCCTCATCACCATCATACTCAACCCACGGCCTAGGTTTTGACAGATAAACAACCAAACCATCATGTAATGTGTACGAGTCTAAGGCATCTTTAAACGCGGTATACCCTCCCTCATCAACATGATGAAAGCCCCACCTATAAAGAAGAAACCTTAAGTTTGCATACTTTGGTATCGGCGCATTTAATTCCATTGTTTTACTCCTGAAACTTGAAATACAAAACTAGATTGAACATTGGACTGGTAATGTCTTATGTTTCATTTTTTACGTTGGGCGGCCTAATAACTGTATCTTGCATTTTTTGATAAGGCTTCTGGTTTTTACCAAAAATAAACCTCATGTACTCATATCCAAATACCGTATGACCAAGTGGACATTTTGATAGCCGATCAATATGACTGCCTGATGTTTGCAAATAATTTAATTTATACAAAGGGTATTCACTTTCACAATCTGGGCAATATAGGATGTGGTCAGTACCCTCCTCAACCCAACTTTCAAGTAAATCTTTAAGCTTGGTTTCTTTCATCGTTTGTTGCGCTAGCGTATATGGCTCATCAATTGATTCATCTCTACCTTGCAACCATTGAATAAAGACCTTGTTGAAGTGTGTATTGTTATGCTGCTGGCTTTTAAACCATTCATATACATAGGCTGATTCAACTATCACCATGCCTGGCTTTGTACCAAGTATACAGTCCAAATAACTTAACCTAAGGTACTTAGGGCACACTTCTTGGGCTTTGAGGTTTGTTGTAAATGCGCTTTTGTAGAAGACCCTAGCCAAGCTCTGATTTTTGATAACATTAAGTGTCTACCTTATAACTCATACATGCTTTGCTCGTAATCAACATCGTGTTCTTGGAGTAATAACTAACTAAGTGTTTGATATTAAATTTTCTATTTGATACGTCTAAGCTCTTCGATTAATCGGTATAACGACTGGTGACATCTTTAAAGAGTTCAGATAGTCAGCCCACCCATTCATCATTTCAGTTCTTTGTGCAAGATATTGCGCCTTGTTATATACCGCTCTGACTCCACGCTGTTCATGAGCTAATTGCTTTTCGATCACATCACCCATATACCCCATTTCGTTTAGTAATGTGCTGGCTGTGTGGCGGAATCCATGAAAGGTTTGAATATTTTTAAAGCCCATACGATGCATACCTGCATTTAAACTTTGTTCATTTATCGGGCGAGCCAATGTTTTTGGACTCGGGAATAAGTATTCACTATCACCAGAAATTGGCCGCATAGTTTCAATTATTTCTCTTACAGGCGCACTGATTGGTACAAGATGAGGACGTTTCTTTTTCATCCGTTCAGCGGAAATTTCGATGACACCCCTGTCTAAATCAATCTCATCCCAGCGAATAGCTGCCAGTTCGACTGATCGCAAAAAAACATAGGGCTGCATCTGTAATGCTTTTACTGTCGAAATGTCGCCAGCATAATCATCTAGCGCCCTTAATATCTGTGCCAATACCTTGCTTTCCGTTGTATGCGCATAATGCCCTTTATCGGGCTTGGCGAATAAGTCTCTAGAAACATTTGCTGTCGGATTATTATCACAGTAGCCGGCACCAATACCAAACAAGAAAATTTTATTGGCATACTGCTGTATGCGCTTTAAAGTTTCAAGCCGCCCAGTCTGCTCAATAGATTTGAAAGCCTGTATTAATTGTCTTGTGTTGATTTCGTCAATGTTAAATTCACCAATTTTTGGCAATAGATGTTTTTCAATGCGCTGACCAATATCTTCAACATATTTAAACGACTTCGTTTTATGCATTTGCTCTAACCAAAGCTTTGCAACTTGAGAAAAACTTATTCGAGTGCTTTCAATCTGGGCTTGTTGTTGCTGGACAGCTTTAACTTGCTTGCGTTCTTCAATTGGGTCAATACCTGATTGCTTAAGCTTCTCCTGCTCTAAAACCTTCGCACGTGCCTGAGCCAAACTTGTTGCAGGGTAGTCACCTAAGGTTAACCATTTACTTTGCTTGCCGACATGATAGCGATAGAGCCATTTTTTTGAACCAGCGGGAGTGATTTTGATATACAAGCCTTTACAGGCCATATCTGATTTTGTGATTGGCTTTTCAGATGCCTTTAACTTCTTAATCCAAGTATCAGTGAAAACTTGCCCTGTTGTTTCCTTAGTCATGCTAACCCCCGTAGCTAAAGCTTTTTAGTAGGCTAGCTGTAGTCAAAATTGTGCCACTTGCTGTATACAGCACGATAACTACAGCTATGACTACAGTTTAGCATGAGCTTACATGAAACGCTAAAGACTGCATAAGACGCTAAGTTGTTGATTTTAATGAACCACGGGCATAAAAAAACCCGCCTGAAGCGGGTTTAGTATCATATATGGCGGTGGAACAGGGATTAAAAAAACCTTATAATTCATATATTTATTAACCTTTTTACTCTTCATACTCACTATGATACTCACAAATAAAACTTCCAGTTTTAACTAGAGCCGTCAACAATCACAAGCTCAATCTGTCGAAAAATAAAGCTTTGAAGTCCAGCACAGCCACTTATTTAGATTTTGGTTTGTCGTTATCAATTTTCCTTAGTACGACATGAATCGTTGACAAGTAAAAATAAAACATCCAACTCAACCAAATAGCAGTATCGTAAGTAGTTTTTTGTTTATCATTATGATGTCGTATGCCAAAATTGTTTGCGATATTAAATAAATCTTGGTCATCTTTATTGGTAAGAAAATCTTTCACTCGTGGTCTTAAATACTCTAAAACATCTGCCAAATCCCTAACTGCTTGACGCCGATCATCTAAGCTCGATCCATGCCTACGGAAATTGGTCGTCGCTGCATTAATCCTGCCTACAATTTTTTCGTCTTTTGAGGGAACATCCGCCTCGAATATCTGCTCGAAACCTTCTTCTGGCTTGTGAAGTACTTCACCTTTTACTGTCAATTCAAATTTATTCTTATAGAGCCCTAAAACTGTGTTTATTTTATCTAGGAACACCTTTTTTCCTTCGTTTTTATTGAAGGTTTCCCAATGCATTCCACAATCATTCCACGAATGCATTGTCCCATCAATCGGCTTTGAAACACATTGATAAAGGAACTCAATTACATCAAAAAAATCGTCTTCTGAGTAATGCTTTGCACAATCTAAAATTGGCCATAGATTTTTCTTTCTAATTGTAAGCAAAATCTTAAGCTCTACATCTTTAATAGTTCCATCATTAAAACCTGAATCTACGCAATAAAATCCAAAGGCCTCATCAAAATATCCATCATTCCTGAGTTGTTCAAATACACGGACAAACAACCCTATCGTATCAACTAAAGTAAGCCCATATAGGTTTGGATTGGTCCCAGCTCTTTGGGAATAATATTTATGCACTATGTGAATACCTTGTAATAGTAACAACTAACCGAACCGGGTGCTGTCGGCTTGAGTGACTTGGTACTGAATTATTAGTCAATATTGCTCGATTATAAATACACCCACAATTTGGGCGGGAGCTTCATTGTACAGCCTACACTCTTATCGCCAATTAACTCAACGAGCCTGGGTATATCCCAAACATCTTTGGACGAGTCTTCGATATTTTTCTTCTGGTTTCCTTTCTTGACTCCAATGATTACTATTTTCAGCTGATCATAAGTTTCATAAAGATTTTTATCATTGAACTTGACCACTGTTTTCTCAATCTTGGAAAACATATTTTTGGAGGTAAGTTGAACAGGAATCTTTGCGGTATTGTCGCCCAAATCAATCGCTGTTGTATATTTTTGCTTCTTAGCTTAATCAAAACTCTAAAAATAGAATACGACCAGATTGGCCAGCATATTCAATTGAATAAGTTTAAAAACTTTTTTAACTCGTCAAGTAATTCGTTTTCAAAATCCCAGACTCCCTGTTTTTTAAAGGCGGCTTCTTTAGAGCATTTTCTGCTAGCTTGCCTCATATCTGACGATGAACAAGTATCGTAGCGAAAATAGTTATTAAGCCAAAACTTGTCAAAATCTTTTTGAGTGACAGTTTTACCCATGCCTTCTAAACAGGTTCTCCAGCTATCTAGGCAATCTGCATAAGTAGAATCTTTTGCTTTAATTCCTTTTAAGAGAGTTTCGAGTTCGCCATTACCATCAACGTTAATGACACCTATAGCAAAGTCAACATCGAGATTTGGGCAATTCACAAGCATGTTTGCTTGATTCGGCGGGTTGTTCACCCCTGCCTGCGTCAGGACTTTTTTAACCAACGCTACTCTATTGGAAACGCCTTCTGCATCAGCATCAACTAAAATTCCAACCTTGTCATACTTATCAAACTTTATATTATCAAGTTTTAATTTTAGCTTTGCTTCATTCAGTCCTTCTAGGCACTCAAATTCATCCACATCACAAATTGGATAATCAACATCAACATCCATATTTAGGTGAAAAATAAGAGCTTCTAAAAAATAACGGTCATTGTCACTTTCAACGATTAAAAGATTACTCACCGCGAATTTCTCCTTGATGTTTTAAAGCATAATCAAGCTGCTCTAAATCTCGAGGTTTTGCGGTAACTTTGTGTGTTTTATTATTGCGATAAAATTCAAAGTATCTCCCAGCGTCATTAATATTCTGTTCGTTATAAGCTTCAATACACTCCTTCGAGTGGGTTGTAATAAACAACTGACAATTAGCAAGCTTTGAAGCTTCAAAAATTAATCTCCAAAGCTTAGGATAGTTTGAATAGTGAATACCATTTTCAACTTCATCAATAAATAAATAACCATCTTTGTTTGCCCAGATAGCGCACAGTATTGCAATATAACGATTTATCCCCTCCCCAAAAGAGGATAGTAAAACCAGCTTTTCCTGATACTTTGTAGCAAGCTTTAATAAGACACCATTTTCAATAGCAACCTGCTTCAAAGCGGTTATCGACTCATCAAACAAGCTCAAAGACTCATTTAAATATTGCTCTTTATTAGCATCTACTAAACTACCATACAAAATTGCTATTTGGTTTTCGTCCGTTGTAGCTGAGCTTATAAAATTTATTTCTGAAATGTTATCAGATGTATTTCTTCTATAATAATTTGAGCGGCTACGACTAAGTACGTGCACTGGAATAATGCGCTCATTCCTTCCAATCTTAATGCGAAGTTGTTCTTCATATGAAACTTCAAACCTATCGGGATCGAACCCATCTAGTTCATCTAACTCTTGAACGGACAAATAATTAACGCTTCTTTTTTCAGTATCAACAATCTTCCATAAGTCTTTTTCTAGTGAGATTCGTAGTCTGCTTTTGTCAGTTTGTATATCTAAGCTTTCTTTGCCGTTATAAAACAAATCCATTTCAAGTTCAGTTCTATTTCTGTCAGCTAGGGTTTTTTGTCGCCTTTCTAATATTTTTGAAATTTGTGCTGCCACATCCACAGCAGAATCACGACCTAAGATCAGTTGCAGAGCTTCCATGAAAGCTGTTTTACCAATATTATTTTTACCTCCAATCAAATTTACCTGCTTTAAACCATCTATAGAAAAGTCTTCAAATCCTTTAAAATTTTTGATTCTTACTGAACTTACGGAGTCTACCTTCATCTCTAATTTCCTATTCTTTCTTTGCGTTGTATTTAGTATTTTACAACAGTTCCTGAGATGCTTAACATGCTCAATTCTAGATTACCTAAGAGCCTAAAGCCGTAGTAGCTTTACTGTATACTATTAAAAACCGATTCAACTCAATCTTCAGCAAAAGAGTAAGTGATCAGAGCCATAAGCTGGAGTTGGAAATTTGCTTAACAGGCAAATCTAATATACTTCTTTTATACTGCAAAAAATAAATTTACCAGCTTTCAAAAGGCTAAATATTCAACTCAATTAATGCGACTTCTTCTTCGTTAAGCCCGAAAAGCTCGTAAACAGCTTGGTTTAGCTGTGATTCAGAATCGGCGATTTTTTGACTTAAGGCATGATGTTTGGCTTTTTCTTGTTCGAAATAGGCTTGCCAGTCGTTGCGTTCTGCCACCGGAATAAGTGTATCATTTGCTTTTAGCTTGAAAGATTTTTTGAGTTCGGCTTGAAGCGTTTTAAAATCCAGTTTCCACCAGGCCTGGCATTTTTGGTTTAGTTTCGGCTCTATGTTAGCCGGGCAAAGGTCTTCAACTAATCTTCGTGAAAACCCTAATTCAATTGCATACCTCTGCTCTGCCAACGTTTGACAAAAAGAAGCTCTGCCTCCAATGATTTTTCTTTGCTCCTCACTTGCCTGTGGGATTGGAAGTTTTTCAATATTTTGTGTGGTTGCTTCAAAAAATCCACCACGTACCATTGTTGTAATCGCCTTAAAGAAAAACCAGACCGTAGATGAATTCATAAGACCGAGAAGATAAAAGTCTGCGTTAGGGTGAATGTAGCATTTGTTGTTTGTGTAGACACTTGTTGAGTCCATAGAAAACAATGGCTCCGACTGAAAGTGAGCGTGCATCAGCTTTGGTTTTTCAAACTCCTCAAAATAACCAACCGTATCTTGGATCTCAAACCATTCGTAAGAACCAGGCTTTCTTCCTGCCCACTTCTGGCTTTGTGACCAATTTTTTGGCTTAGGCATCAAACGCTCTTTAAATTTTTCAAGGTGCGATTTAATGCCAGGATATAAATCAATATCCACACCCCTTCGGGTAAAAATTAAATATATGTCACGAGGTTGTGCATGCCATTTCTTTAGATCCTTCCCCTCTAAAAATGGTTTAATTAACTCTGCACTTTTAGCATCTTGCGAAACAATGTCGTCTCGAGTAGCACGATCAATGACGAAAGCCTTATTAAAACCGGTTTTTATGCCATAAAGGGGTGAACCATAAGCGTTCTTCAGACTAGGATAAGGAACACCTTTCTGATCATGTGTTAATTTAAAGCGTAATTGACTCAGCCTAATATCTTCAAGCTGCCATGAATCACCTTGTAACTGTTTTGCTTCCATTAAGCCAATTGATTGATTAAACGCCTGGTTTAGATCATCTGGAATTTCTTTAAGCGATAGAAACTCGACTGGAGAATTTTCATTAGGTTTCTGGTTTTTAAAAATCAGTATGGCCGGATATGTGGTCACGCCTTCAAAGATTTGTAGATCACCAAAGTCCACCACCTTCTGCAACCAGGCCTGGTGGCCGAGGTATTTTCTTAGCGGAAGACCCGAACTTGTCTTGAAAAAAGTTGCCGAGCTTATATAACCAAGCATGCCGTCTTGCTTCAAAAGGCGCAAACCAAGCTCAAAAAAGTACGCGTAAAGATCAGCCACGCCATGATAAACGTCATAATTTTTTTCAAGCCAAGGCTTAATATTGCTAAAGAGTTCTTGCCGAACGTAAGGCGGATTGCCTAATACAACATCAAACCCACCGGACTCTAAAATATCAGCAAAGGCGATCTGCCAACAAAAACTTGAACCTTCAACCGGCTCGGATAGTCCCAAACTATTACCGGCCTTTAAATTATTGTCTAAGCTAGTAAGTGGCTTACCTCTTTCGGCGGTCTTAAGCCAAAGTGAAAGCTTACTGATTTCAATCGACTCTTCGTTAAGATCGACGCCGTATAGATTGTTATTTAGGATTTCTTTATTCAGATCAAAGACACCGGGCTGTCCCGTTAACTCAGCTATTTTGTCGTTAGTGCGTTGATACTCGGCATGTAGAAAATCAAACGCCGCCACTAGAAATGCGCCCGAACCACACGCTGGGTCAACCACCTTCACTTGTTGCAATGATTCCTGCCAGGCATACCAAAACTTAAGCTCTGTTTGTGTACCTCGCTTCCATTGAATAGTGCCGTCTGGTTTTAATTTACCGAAATCCTCTAAAAGCAAATCAAACCGTGCACGTAAATAATCACCCAGCGTATGCTCAACAATAAAAGCAGTGATATTGTCCGGTGTATAAACTACACCGTCTTGTTTTCGTTTTCCGCTAACCGATGTGGCTTTGACTATTTTCTTTGGGGTGTCACCACTCTGAATGCGTTCTGTAAGCTCTTCAAGATCGGCGATGGATTGCTCGAAAATATGCCCTAAGACCGTTACGGAAACTTCTGAAGCAAAGTCGTACTCGGCTAGGTTTTTAAAAGCTTCACATAAACTATCTGAAACTTTAAGCTGATCCAAAAACGGATCAGGGGCAAACAGCCCACCATTGTAGGCGGGGATATTTAAATGAGGATTGCCTTTGTCTATGGCGTTAAAGAGGCCTTTGAAGTTCTCATAAATCGGCCTTGGGTTATAGGGGTCTGCGTGTAGATAGGCTTGCTTGATACTATCATCGGGTATCAAACCACGATCTTCTGAGAAAGCAATAAACAGCATTCGGTCTAGTAACTTTTGAGCTGACCCGATTAACTCCTCCGGTGTTAAACCCGAGTTATCAGCAATCAGATGCCCAATGAGCGTTTCTCGAATACTTTTATAGTCTTGGTATAGCTGATCCGTGATGTCTTTATCAGCTTGGTGACTTTGTTTAAGCAGCTGAGCCGTATTACCTGAAAGCAGATTGTCAGCATGCAAGCAGAGAATGAATTTCGCATACTCCAGTGGATCAGTGAGTTTTTCTAACTCGAATTTCTCATAAACAAGGGAGGTCTCACCTACCGCATACAAGCGAATTTCTAGATAGTTAGTAACCAAAACCCACTGGCAACCCTTCGCGTCGCGTGCATACTCCCAAGCTTGTTGAACAGGGCTTTTATGACGACCGGGCATGATCGCATCAAGGTCTTTGGTTTTTGCACCCTTAATCTCAAATACAGCATGAATTTTATCTTGAAGTTTGTCACCAACAAACTCACCCAAAGCCAGATCAACCGACCCACTGTTTTTTTGTTTAGCAATCGAGTATTCGCGGGCAATGGTATAAGTGTCGGCTTGGCCAAATGGTGTATAGCCAAGAACATCAACCATAATTTGTTGCATAAAAGGTGCATGAAGTGAAACTTCACTTTGCTTTGCAAGCTCTCCAGAGTGGATTTTGTTTTTCCAACCTTCCAAAGCTTTTAGTTGTTTTACTGGTATAGCCAGCGGCTTTAGCTGTTTTTCTAGAACTTTCTTCTGAAAGATAGGCATATTTAAATTCACGTAGTTAGTTTTTCTAATGAGATTCTAGGCCAAATAACCAAATGGTTAAAGGAAAAATCACCAACTAAGTGAATGTATTTTTTACTGACTCATTCAAGGCACTACCTTGACATCACGAACAAAGTTCACGCTGTTTTCAGATTAAAACGAACGGCGCAGCTAGTTTCGTTGCCATTTAAAAAGTATGAAATAAACAAAAAACAAGGCATAAGCTGCCAAAGGCGTTATTACAAAGCCAATGATTGCCCATACCCAAAACGATCCGCCTACTTTCCTTGCCATCATTCCCAAAACAACAGCTAAGATGATATAAATGGCGGCGATAATTAGTGCGGCACCTGGCGTCATTATTTAGTGCTCCCAATACTTTTTTATTTCTTGTATTTGACAGTAACTGTGCCGTTAAATTTATTTTTGCCAATCTCATAATCAGGATTAAACGTTGCGATGTTATGCACGGCCATTCCCACTGCTGAACCAAGTGCCGCAATCTGTGTAATGCCAGTTGGAATTGCAACGGCTGCTAATGTCGCGGCTCTATTTTCGGTATAAACTCTGCATTTATAACCGTTTTTCTCAATTAAACCCTCAATCTTACTAACAACATTTGTTTGGTTGGTCACTGCTAAAACTTGAAAGTTATATTTCTTATCAATCAAACGTTGAATAAGTTCGGTGGTTAAATCTTCGGTAGTCAACCGCATGTCATTTGAAATCTTAACCTCTGCTACTTGATTAGCTACGGCATCCATAACCTTCTCCTTTATTTTGTTATCTCTTAAATATGCAAAATAACGGTGCAATTTATCATTTTGCTCCGCATACAGAGCAATATTAGGGAGGTTTTCTGTAAAAATCAAGCTCCTCTTTCGGAGCACATAATGAATATCATTGGCCCCAAAATTAAAGCACTACGACTGGACAAAGGTTGGACACAAGAGCAAATGGTGGCTCACTGCCACTTGAAGGGCTTTAACATCAGCCGTGGCACATTAGCTAAAATTGAGGTTAAAAAACGAGGTGTATCAGACTTTGAAGTTAAAATACTGTCCGAAGTTTTAGGCGTTACAACAGATCAAATACTTGAGGATTACTAGGCTTCCAGACCAACCTAAATAGCTCTGTCAACCCTGGCTGATCATTGAAACTAAATTAAAAGTTTAAACATCACTTAGATTGTTTTTTCTTATCTTTTTTGATGAGGCCTTAGTCTAAGTAGAGCAGCACGACAAAACAATTTATTCATTAACTACTTCCAGTAGAGTGGTTAATTAAATGGGCTTCGAATGATTGTGTTTTAAAAAATACTTCATATCTAGCCTTTTCCAATAAGTTTCCTTTTCATTATTTGCTGACCTGGCACAGAAATACCTAATGAACTAGCTAGCTGCTGTTGCTTCTTGAAGTCAACTGGAAACATGTATATATGTTGGAGCACCATCTCCTTTAGTATCCGAAGGCAAACAGGGTTTGATTTAAGCTTCTCTTTTGTGTTCTCAATAGATTCAATTTTAAGCTCGCGCTTATGTTGTAGCTCAATAGATTGTTTTATCAAATAAAAGGCTGGTGTGTTTTTCTTCTCACCAAGTTGCTCGTAAATTGCCATCGCATCTTTTGAGCCAATTGAGGATGAAATTTTTCTCACTATCGCACTGATTACACCATAGGTTAAGTGAAGGTATGCCTTTTCAGCATAACCAGCTACCTCTTGGTTCGATAATGACGGGTGATTTTCAAGCTTTTTCTCAATGTATTTTACAATTTCAATTTTGGCATGATCTGAAATTTCAATAAAGTAATCCAAGGCTCTTAAACCAGCGCACGCACCCTCATCTGCTAATGAAGACAAGTCGCTTCTTGAAAGATTCGCGTGCCTGTTTCGAATGATCTGTCCAGCGATTTCCATGCCTTTGAACGTTTTATTTATCATAGCAAGCGTGTCGAACTTTTCAAGTGATTCATCCTCAGAGTCACCTTCCTGTTCAATTCTATCTAGGTCACGATTATGATTTTCACGCTCTTCATGCACCTCTCTTTTTTCCAAAACTAGGACAGGAATTTTTTCAATAAAATCATTCATAAAGGCCAGCTGCTCTTTATCAAGAGTCGCCGCTACCTGTTCTTCAAATAAATGATTCAAGACACCCTGTATTTTTCCTAGAACCCATGAGTTCTTTGTGTGGTGAGTTATAAAGATGAGTATGTTAGCTGAGTCTTCTCTATGCAAAGTGTCCAATAGATGGTCTACTTCAATCTTAACTGAATCATTATCTATGTACGAGTCGGCAATTTTTTTGCCAACAAAGAAGTAGTAAATATAGGGGTATTTAAACTGTAGCTCACCATTTACCTCAACAAGAATTGAATGTTGCTTTAGTTTAGTAAGAACCTCGTTTTTATCAACAGGTAAAAAATCTCGTTCATATTCGACAAAAAAACCATCTACTTTTTGAGCGTTAAGTGGCTCTTTGTTTAGATAAAGAGCCCATGCAAATTCTGTCAGCACGTTCAAATAGGCGTTAATCTCTTGGTTTCTTATCTTTGCGTTTTCAAAGGAGGTGTAAATCAGCTTCTGATAGCAATGCCCGAACGAAGTCAGCTCTAGGTTCTGATCTGAATAGGCCTCAAACATCTGAAGAAGCAAAAGAACATATATTGGCTTAGGTGGCACTATGTTTTTCTTAATAATCGCGCTCAATTGAGACTTAAGATGGTCACTTTTTTCGTACATATCAGATTCGCTAATGGATTCCTCAATACCTAAAGAGACCCATCTTCGAGTCATTTCTTCTCTCTTGTGGTGACCAAATCCTAACAGCTCGTACGCCTCATAATCATTTAGACCAGGGTTGTCCACAACCACTAAGTTAAAAGACTCATGCGCTGTAATAATGACGTTTTTAAATATCTCGTTAACTTGATCAATAAACTTAACTTGGTATCGTGTATTTAGTTTGATCTGGTCAAGGTTATCAATCAATAGCACTTTATTGTCTTGCGCCATGAAATCTTCCTCAGTCATACCGTTGTACTGAGAATGGATGGTATTCTTTAACGCATCTGCCAAGTCTGATTTTTTTATATTTTTTGCATCAACATATAAGGTAAGAATGCCCTTTTCAATAAATCTTAAATACAAGGACTTTAAAAGCGCTGTCTTACCTTGCTGCTCCTCCCCAAACACTAAATGAAACCCTTCCCCCGTCAGAATCGACTCGGCTGAAACGTAGTCTTTTTTTGACCCTGACTCATCATTCAATAACCTAAAATCTGGCCAGGTGTACACGTCGCTTAGACTGACTCTATCGACCTGACGGTGAGTAAATACCACTTCGGTATCTTCCAGCCAATCAATGTAATCTGATTTGTTTAGTGAAGGAATGTTTTCTATGACTGCGGGAAGTGATGGATTTGCAGGAATAAATTGATTAACTGTATTTTTCAACCCTTTTACAACATGAAGCCAGGCCGTATCCGCATCCTCCCATGTTGCAATTGCTTTTGCATCTTTTGGCAGGCCTTGAAACTTGCCAAAAGGTGCATCATGCCAATCACAAGCACGAACAATAACAGGCACTAATACCGCCTTGTTTTGCTCATGAAGCTCAATTGCTTTTTGCACCTCTATGTCATAGCAATATGATGAAGCAATAAAGCTTGAACTAACTAAAAAAATAATGAGCTCAGCCTGCTCTAATCTCGCATCAATCTGCTTATCCCACTCCTGTCCGGGAATTATTTTCCGGTCATGCCAAATATCCACAAGGCCATTTCTTTGCATCAAGCATAGGTGCTCATCTAAGGACTCCTTAAATGCTTCATCTTTATGCGAGTAGCTGATAAAAACCTTTTTGGGTGTGGCATTCATATTTATTACTTCCTTAATGGGGCATAAGCATCAATGCATAATAACAAAACATTAGCCAAACATGAAATCAAGCAATCTTCCACGGCCAATACTAAAAAATAGGGTTTTATCGAGTATAGATAATCTTGGATTGCATCGACACTTCACAACAGATAAAGAGGTTTTTGTCGTTTTCCAATTTAAACGCATGGCAAATCTAATCTCGTCGAGATTAAAACTCTAGCTGGATTACTTCATCAACGTTATAATTCAACTACTAAATAAGTCCAGATTTTGAAGTGAAGATACCAAATAAAACACGCCAAGTCTCTACCGGCTGGACACAGCCAACGCAAACTTTATCCTCTTTAATTCAAGAGTTTATAGGGAACCTGCGCATCTATAGAAATACCTATCAAACACTTTATGTTAAGGACAACAAAAAAATTTGGCTTTGGGCTGAAGAAGACACTGTTGAGCATTTAGCACAACTTTTTAACCAACGGTTTGTAAACCTCAAGCTATCTACAATCAAGCAAGAAATTAGAAACTTCAATCCGCTGCAATTGTCAGCATACGACACAATCAGCCCATCACCGACATTTGATTTTAACTTAAATGATCAGACTATTATAAATGTGGGACGCAATCAGTTTATATCAATAGATCCCCAAAAAATCACTGCAACCTATAACCCAGACTCAATTTTTTCTAGATCAACCGAAACGTTAGGAATAAAATATAAAATCGTTGACCATATACTCTGGTGGGTAAATACTTATTTAAATAATATTCGAGAGCCAGACGAAAAATTAAACGAAACTCGACAAGATAGACAGCGTGAAATAAAAGAAAATTATAAAGACTTACAATATTCTTTCTATGAGCTTTTTGATCTATTTAACATTGAATATAATGATAGAAAACTATTAGTCACATGGCTAATTAGTAACTTTATCGGTAAAAACTATGTTGCACTTGAATTAACCGGATCAAGATACTCTGGAAAAACAACCTTCCAAAAGATATTAAAAAATATTATTGATCACAGTATTCACCCTGTGATACAAAACCCTAAAACATCAAAATCATTGGCGGAAATATCTTTTAACACACATCTTTTAAGCTTTGATCAAGTTGACTCCATACCTATAAAACTACAAAATGAGATGCAATTACTATTAATGGGTAACGCTGTTGACTTATCACACGTTTATAAAAAGCAACACACTGTTTTTGACTTGAAGCGCCCGATTGTTTGGAACGCAATTGAACCTATCGAATTGACTACAAAACTAAATGAATCAACAATTTCAATTACATTACCTGATAATCAGTTTGACAAAACAGGCAAGCAAAATTTTGACCTAACAGAAGATCACTATATCGCGCTGTACCAGTCAATTTTTCAATTAACAAAAGGCATTCTGAAATACCTAAACAACGAACAAACGCTACACAATATTAGCCACCCTTTAGGAATGAGAGACTTTTACAATATCGGGGAAGCACTATACCGAAATGAGAGCCAAGAGCCTGAAGAGCTGAGCAATTTCGAAATTGACTTTTCTCAAGCATTAAAAGCCAAATCCGAGTTGATAATTCGACAAACCGCATCAGGTGACGCCCTTTTAAACTTTATTGAATCTGCTACCGAACAGAGCTATACTTATAAGTTGATTGAGTGGCATGATTTACTTTTAGAGCATAAGTCAGAGTTAACTGGCTGGCCTAAAGAGCCAAAAAAGCTAGGCTCTGAACTTGATGGAATTGCCAGATGGCTTCAAGAGTATGATGCTAATTTTTTCAAATCTGATAAAAATGGGAACCCAAATACAACAGGGAAACCTCAATCAAATTACTACCGAACGTTGACTATCAAAAGTCCAATCAAACCCGCCTAACAACCCATCATTATCTTACTTCCGACCAATACCGCAAGAACATTAACCATGAGGTTAAGCATAGCGTTTACTATTTTAATCCGCGTTTAACCCACAATAAACAACATAAAAAATGAAAAAAGGTATCTCCAACCTCATTACCTTTTATGCAGAAAAATTCACATGTAAAAATAAAAATTACAAAGTATTAACGCATCTAATATCTTAACAATGTCGAATTTTACCGGCGACTATACCCAAACGAACGACGTCGATCACCATATTGTTTTGTTTGATATTTGCACAGGTAGCTTTCCCAAAACATCAGTCGTCTGAACTCTGGGTCATCAGGATCAAGGCACATCAAATGATAGGCATCAGTTTCTTTTGGAAATTGAACAAGACCGTATATAGCATCAAGCGGAACAGCCAAAGCACTAGCCCATGCTTGCTGAACTAAATCACCCAAATTACGTTCCGCTGAATCCAAACGCCCTATCCTAAAATACGCGTCTCGATTTACTAAAATCAGCACGTGAAAATGCGGCTTGTCTTCTTTGCCAATTTCCCGCGCCCATACAAATCGCACGCGACTATGATGCGCATAACCTGTCTTGCTTCTACTTTTTGCCTGAAGCCTGTCATAATTCACCTTAGCTCTCAATGACTGCTGAAAACGCTCAATTAACTCTGGAAAACTCTCTGAGTCCATCCAATATGGAATTCTTAAATCCACCCTAAATGCAAAGGTTCTAGGATGATCTCGTAACGACAAAACAACCGTCTGATACAGTTTTTCTAAATATTCTTTAATTAATGGGCCACTACTAACTCTAACCGGAATCCACCTAAAAACAGGATCATGGTGTAAAGTTAAATTTTTATTATCAGGTACCCTCTTGAGTAAGATTGGCTCTATATCTACTTTCATTTAAATCAGTCCTCATATTAAACTATTCATGAATATACTTTTACCTATAGCTCTATAGCTCTGTCTATTCCATTCATTCGCTTATTGGCTTTATGCCAATCGCTTCATGTCTTACCTACTATCCATATATCTAATATTTAATATATTTATTCGATTTGTTATTTACTAATACTAATAACAGAGAATTTAGAAAAAGGTGATGTCCGTCAAACCTTAAACAATCAAGATTAAATTGCTCAATGAGTACGGGCATTTTTAAATATGAAATGACTCTAGGAAAAAACTACTACTATGTCATATAGGCTAACTGTATTTTTTTACTTTCGTCACTTATGAACTGTCGTGATATTCGTTCTTAAACATGAGGATTTAAGAATGGAAAACTTGATATTTTTAAAACTTAGGTGACTACACAAGAGGTTAATAAAACTGGATATTAAGTACAGACAATAAAAAATCGGCGCCATATTTAACCTAATCTCAAAGGCATATTACTTCTATGACACCAGGCCAGGTATATCGGCTTGGCTTTCATTTTTCATTTAGGAGGTTTTATATGTCAATTCAATGCCCAAATTGCAAATCAAAACATATCCAAAGCCGTGATTTTGGTCGCAAGGGAGCGGGAATGATGGGCGCAGCGGCGGGTGGAGCCTGTGGGATAAGTCATGCACTTCGTGGTGCGAGATTTGGTTTTATGGTCGGAAGTCATTTCGGCCCAATTGGGTCATCCATCGGCACGATAGGTGGCGCAATCTTCGCGGGTTTAAGCGGTGCAGCAGCGGGTGGTGTGGCTGGCTCAAAGTTAGGCGAAAAGCTCGATAAGCGGTTATTCAACAACTACCAATGCCAACAATGTTCTCACACTTTTTCAAAGCACAAAGGTTAAGGAGTTAAGTTATGTCACAATCAAAACTACCGATTCAAACCATACAACAACCCAATCTTAAACTAGTGCGGCGTTACGCTCAAGCCGAGCGTATGGTCGATACTAAAACTCTCGACCGTAGTGATTGGCTGGCTTATCGTAAACAAGGCATTGGCAGCTCGGATGCCGCCGCTGCGATTGGTTTAAACCCCTATAAATCGCAACTCGAACTCTGGATGGAAAAAACAGGGCGTAGTCCAGTTGAAGCCTCTAACGACGAACCAAGTCACGACAGTGCGCTGCATTGGGGTACGGTGTTAGAACCGATTGTCGCAGATCAATATGCCCTTCGTACCGATTATAAAGTGCGTCGTGTCAATTCCGTTTTACGCCATCCGACAAAACCTTGGATGTTGGCTAACCTTGATCGTGAGATTGTAGGGCAAGCCGATGTGCAAGTTTTAGAGTGTAAAACAGCGGGCATCAACGGCGCAAAACTTTGGCGTGACGGTGTACCGGAATATGTTCAAGTGCAAGTGATGCATCAGTTGGCGGTTACCGGTCAACAAGCGGCGGATGTCGCGGTCTTGCTCGGTGGTCAAAAGCTGGAGATTCACCGCATTACCCGCAATGAAGCGATGATTGAAAAAATCGCCTTGTTAGAGCAACACTTCTGGCAGCTAGTTGAAACCGATACCCCACCGCCAGCCGATAGTTCCGATTCAGCCGGTCAAGCCCTGCGCTGGTTATTCCCCACGGATGATAGCAAAACCGTGGATTTTAGCCAGGACTTGGCGTTATCCACGACATTTGATCAACTGCTCAAGGTGCGAGCTGACATCAGCCAACTATCCGATGAAGAAGCCTCACTTCGCCATCAAATCCAACAGGCCATGGGCACAGCATCCGTGGCGGTCTTTGATAATGGCAAGGTGAGCTGGAAACAAGCTAAATCGTCCTTGCGCTTGGATACCACCAGTTTAAAAGCCGATCACCCCGAACTGATAGCGCCTTACTTTAAGCCCACCATCGGTTCACGGCGGTTTTTAGTGCAAGCGGCTTAACTCAACTTCGTTTTAACGCAATTCCATTCAATCTGTTTTGTTCTGTCTTCGCCCCTACCGGTTATCGGTTCAGGGGCTTTTTTATACCCAATTTTCAACAAGGAGTCCTGACATGATTAAAGGTCTGGCTATCACACCGCCGGTTATCGGGCGGATTAGTATTGGTAAGGTCGTTGAAAAAGACGGCAAACGCTTACCACAAAAAGATGATCAATTTACTCTCACTACCCAAATCCAAGGGCGTGATGGTTGGGTTGAGCATCCCATCAATAAAAAACTGCGCTCTGAAACTTAAGGCAAATTACGCTCTATCCCGATTCAATTACTATTCAATCAACCTGACTTAAATTGTCGGGTGCAGTACAGCTTGTTTGATCGTACCTCTGCACGGCCTGTCTGTGTCGGTAACGGCGACACCTGTAAACGCCATACCCAAAACGGTATGGAAACTTTGCCTTGCCCCAGCCCGCAGGCCTGTGAGTTTGGCGCACAAGGCAACTGTAAGCCCTATGGTCGCTTAAACGTGGTAGTCGGTGACGATGATCCTTTAAGCAGCTTTATGTTCCGTACCACCGGTTTTAACAGCATCCGAACCCTAGTCGCACGCTTGCATTATTTTAATGCGCTGTCCGGCGGGCGTTTAGCTTGTTTGCCTTTAGCCTTAAAGCTTCGCGGTAAATCCACTCGGCAAAGTTATGGGCAACCCATTTACTACGCCGACATTACCCTTCGAGAAGACCTCACACTCGAACAAACCTTAACCCAAGCCCATGAAATCGAACATCAGCGTATAAAAGCCGGTTTCGATCAAGCGGCGTTAGATCACACCGCCCAACAAGGATTTAACAATGGTGCCTTTGAAGACACTGAGGATGAAGTGGAATCAATTGTGGAGGAGTTTTATCCAACGCAAACCCTACAAGCCGCTGATCCTTCGCAACCCCATTATTCTAACCAGGTTAACTCAAACCGCACACATCCAAGCTTGGCCGAGAAGATTGATCGGCAAGCGCAAGCATTAAGTGCTTAAAAGCTTAATAGTTACTAGAACAGATTTTTCAACTCAACTTTCAACAATACCAATACCCCTTTGCTATTTAGTGTGGCATTGGGGTTTTTTATTACTTATCGAAAAGGATAACCATCATGGCGATGACAATCTTAACCCCAGAAAAACTACAACAACTCGCGCCAGCGGTATTTGCAACGGCACCGGATCACCAAGTATCTGACCGTTATGGCTTTATGCCGACCATTAACGTCGTTGACGCGTTACAGCAACAAGGCTGGTATCCCGTTCGTGCATTGCAAACCAATGTACGTGACACCTCAAAACGCAATCTTACCAAACACATGATTCGATTTAGACAAGACCCTGACCGCCAGATTAAGGTCGGCG
>JACUUF010000328.1 GCA_014859465.1 Methyloprofundus sp. | reverse complement strand
CAGCCGATGCCCATCGTAGCAATTGGGACGGTTATTTCGTCTAAATTGGCCGGTAATTTGTAAATGCCGGGGTACATATTGCGTTGTAATGCTGGGCCGCCCATTAGGATCAAAGCTTTTGATGCGTTGATTAAAGCTAATTTTTGATCGTCAATCGGCTCCCACGCATTTAGGTCGATAATTTCTCTATCTGGCCTAATCGCTTCGAAGAGTTTTTTTGCTCGGTGTTTGATTAGAAAGTCACCCGCATTATTTTTACTTCCTGTTAGGATGACATAATACTCACTCACTGATTAGTCCCCACTTCATAACGGTGTCTTCAGCAATATCATCTTTAGCGGTTTTGCCGGTAACATCTTCAATGTGTTTTGGGCTAATTCCGTGCGCAGGTCGTTTAAACGTCAGGTGTTCTTCTGTAATGGTTTCACCCTTTTTTATCGGCTTAGCGGCAACCAAACTTCTTCGGGCATTTTTGATGGCTGGTGCTTCGTCCGCTAAGGCCTCTACTTTAAAACTTCCCAACAAGCAAAAAGTTCTGTCTAAGTTTTGGTAAAACACTTTTAAGTCTTGTTTATCCATCGCATGATAATGGTCATTTCCAGGCAGAGTTTTATCGTGTGTAAAGTGTTTTTCTATAATCACGCTACCTAGCAATGTCGCCACCTCTAGGGTTTTCATATCCTTGGGTAGTGTATGATCCGAATAGCCAATTAACTTGCCCGGAAAAGCTCGTTTTAAGCCTTTGATCATGCCTAAGTTTGCATTTTCATCGGGAGTAGGATAATTAAGCACACAGTGCAATAACGCTAATGGATTACCGTGTTTTTCGATCCAAGAAACGGCTTCTTGTATTTCGTGCAGGTGGCTTGCACCAGTGGAAAGAATTATTGGCTTACCAAATTGGCACATGTATTCGATAAAAGGTTTATTGGTTAAATCGGATGATGAGATTTTATACACATCCATGAGTTCATTTAGAAAGTCCGCCGACTCGATATCAAACGGTGTGCTCATAAATTCGATACCTACTTGATCGCAGTATTGCTTGAGTGCGACCATTTCATTCTTCCAAAACTTATCATGTTTTGAAAATAGTTCAAACTGTGATTTAGTCGGTTCTTTAGTGGTATCCCAATAGGCGGGTGAGTCTTTGGAGGCTAAAGTGCTTGCTTTGTAGGTTTGAAACTTAATGGCATCTGCGCCACCTTCTTTGGCCTCATCAACGAGTCTTTTGGCGATATCCATTGAGCCTTCGTGGTTTACACCTGCTTCTGCAATCATATATGGACGAACAATGTCTACTTCGTAGGGGTCTGCGTTTTTAAATAAGTCTAAAATTTTCATGTATTAATTACCTGTTTTATTAATGAGACAACTCTGTTTCTACCGGAAACCAAGTCGCACTCAGACATAAGTTGAGACATATATTGACGTTGTTCGACACTTTCTACAAGATGAACGAAAGTTTCTAAAACCTTCTTATCATCAACCAATGTACCCAACCCTAAATTAACAAAGCCATGTTCAGCATTGGCAAAAAAATGCGTCAGCTCGCGTTCGTTTTGCGCCAGCACAATCGCTGGAACAGCTAAAGAGGCAATTTCATAAGTTGTCCGGCCTGCCGAGGTAAAAATTAAATCAGCTTGGCGCATATAGTCTGAGATATTTTGTACATTGTTATAAACTTCAATGCCGTTGAAAGATTCTAAGGATTCGAATCGCTGATAACCAAAGCCCGTCACTACTTTAATTTTGATGTTTTTAGATTGGCACTCATCGTAGATAACGGACAATACTTTTTGTGTGTAGTTATTTGGATCTACTCCTCCAAAGCTCAGCAACACCGTGCTTACTTTTTGTTTTACAGGGGCTGGTGGCGTCAAGATAAACTCATCCCTTAAGACAAAATATTTATAACCAAAATAATGATTAGGTACGACCTCATCTTCAGGGTATATAGCGTTAATAGTTAAGTCGGCCAGTTTCGCTCCCGACCCTAAATCTTCAAAGTTAATAACTTTAAAGCCCTGGGCTTTTAACGCTTGAATATAACTTTTGTCAGTATCTAGCATATCGTTGATCACGATATCAGGGTTTAGTTTTTTGATGTCTTCGACTATGTCAGCTTCAGCTTGCTTATAAACTGGATAATTCTTAGAACTGATTTTATCGAAAGCCATCTGTGACTTATCATCAACCAAGAATAAGACTTCGTGATCAACAATATCATTGGCAAGTAACAAGGTGTTGTATACGTGACCTAATCCAATTTCTTGATAACCGGATACGACAAATAACAGTCTTTTTCTCTTGAGGTAATATTCACACAAACCCCAATCGGCATAGTTATCAATATCAATCGATTCTTTATCAGAAAGGATAAACAGATCCACATTTTTACCAATCCGGTTGTTTTCAGATATGTTACTTGCACGAGTTATTAAAAACCCACCAGTCTCTTTAAAGACAGGAGGTAGCTGCTGACGGTTTACCCTTTTGGCATAATTTGGTTTATAACTACTGTTTTCTATTTTCCAGGTTAAATGGGTGTCATTAACGGCTGAAATAACCGTGTCAATCTCTTCATTTTCTATAAATTTATCAATAGCCTTATCTAGGGATTCAACTTTGAGCAAAGGAGAGGTCGGCTGTAAGGTGACGACAAGGTCATAAGTTTTTTGTTCAATGGCTTGCGCTAGTTGCCATGCTTTATGAATGACGGGGTCTAAAGTCGTTGCATCTTCAGCATCATTGATATTGCGGTGTATTGTTTTTGCACCAATTTTTTGAGCAATCGATAATATTTCGCTGTCTTCACTTGATACATATACGTCGGGTTGATACTTGGAAGATAAGGCGTTTTTAATTGAGTAATAAATGAGTGGATTACCCGCTAGTGCACGAAGGTTTTTACGTGGTATACCTTTAGAACCACCACGCGCCGGAATAATGACTAATATATTCAATTGTTCACTCATTTAATTTCAACTTTGATAACCTTTTGGGTTCGCTGACTGCCAGCACCAGGAGTCTTTACACATACGTTCAATACCTAGTTCGGCTTTCCAACCTAGTAATTCATAGGCATAACTTGGATCGGCATAACATTGCGCCACATCACCCGGCCTGCGTTCGACAATTTCATAAGGCACGCTTTTACCCGATACCCTTTCAAAAGCCTTCACTATTTCCAATACTGAATAGCCGCGGCCTGTGCCTA
>JACUUF010000327.1 GCA_014859465.1 Methyloprofundus sp. | reverse complement strand
AAAGTATTACTTTTCATTTATACATGCAGCAGAAGTCTCCCCGTCGAAAGTTTAACTTCTGCTGCACCCAAACAAATTACAGAGAGGATAGACCTCGTCTATAACAATTCATATGATAACGATTTTAACGGACAATTGCAATCCTATTTCTCAAATTTTATATGATAATATTTTAAATACCCTTGAGCAGCATCAGCTGACATGTACTTGCGGTCATTCAGGATGCCTGTCTATTCACGGTTACTATAATCGTAGGCTCAAGTTTGAAACTTCTTTTACCTCCCTGCGTATTCGACGCATGATCTGTTCGATTTGTAGTACCACTCATGCCATTCTCTTATCTTCCATTGTACCCTATTCTCAAATCTCACTTCCAGATCAAGTTGCTATTTTAGACTGTCATGAACGTTCTGAGGGCTTTACTTCCATCATGCAAATGCACCCATCCATTGATGAGAGCAACATTCGGTATGTTATCCGGCAGTATCTGTGGCACTGGCTAGAGCGACTGCTTTCGGTATCTTTATCACTTTGCTCAACTAAAGATTTGGTTGACCGATGTTTCTCAAGTTTCAATCGCCAGTTTATGCAAATTAAACGGACACCCAATATCCTTTTTCTCAAACCCACATAACCTAACACGACCTCTTGAGAAGTTGCTCCTATAATGAAGATAATTCTAAAGGAGGAACACACTATGACTAAGGATCAAACCCATGCAATCGCTTTGATGAGGTATTCGCTCATCGCCCCACTGATTTCTGGCCTTTCTGATCAATACGAATCTAAAGAGGCTTTCTTTCGTGATGTCTCATCCAAAGGTGTGCGTACACCGAGCGGGAATATTAAGCACTTTGCACCCACTTCCATTAAACGTTGGTACAACAACTATAACCGAGGCGGTTTTGACGCACTCTTACCTTCAACTAGGTCGGATACTGGAAAATCTCGCAAACTCGATGAAGAGCTTCAGGAACAGATTAAATATCTTAAATCTAACTACCCACGCATGTCTGCTGCTTCGATTTTCAGGCAACTTCGTGAAAAAGGAAGTATAAAACCCGGCGAGTTATCTGAAGCGACAGTCAATCGCTTTATCAAGCACCTTGCGACCTATCAAAAGACCACTACCAATCAGGATATGCGACGCTATGAGCGCCCGCATATCAATGAAGTTTGGTGTGGTGACACCAGTGTAGGGCCCTATCTTAAAACCAATGACGGCAAGAAACACAAAGTGTTCATTATTGCCCTTATTGATGATGCCAGCCGCTTTATCGTCGGCATCGATGTCTTTTTCAACGATAATTTTGTGAACCTTATGTCCGTGATGAAGTCTGCTGTTGCAAAATATGGCCGCCCACAAATGTACAATTTCGACAATGGGAGTTCTTTTAAGAATAAACAGATGGAACTCCTCGCAGCACGCACCGGATCTGTGCTTCACTACGATAGGCCATATACGCCAACTCAAAAGGCGAAAATTGAGAGATGGTTTAGAACGATGAAGGATCAATGGCTCGCATGCCTGGATATTCGAGATTTTCATTCTCTTGATGAACTCCGTGGCAATCTTCTGGCTTATGTCCAGCGTTATAACCAGTCGCCCCATTCTTCGCTTAAGGGCTCTTCGCCACAGGATCGCTTCTTCGCAGAGCCTGAACGCATAAGGCGCCTTAGCGACGAGGACATTCAAAAGCATTTCCTTTTAGAGATTGAACGGCGCGTTTCTATTGATTGTGTCATTAGCATCGATCAAGTCGCCTACGAGGTCGATTACCGTTTTGCCAAGCAAAGGGTTCGCCTACGCTATTCCCCTGATATGACCTCTATCTTTATTGTTGAACACGACGGCACTTTTACACCAATCCGCCTACTCAACAAACACGAAAATGCTTTTGTTAAACGCGAAAAACTACATTTATGTCGAGGTGAAGAAATATGAACTATACAGCACGCTATGGTTTGGAATTTAACCCGTTCTTGAAGAATGCTAAAGAAATTCTTGTCGATACCAAAGAACACCGCGAAACCCTTTTTCGTCTAGAGTATTTGGCTAAAACAAAGGGTTTTGGTCTTCTTACTGGCAGCCCTGGCCGCGGAAAAACCACCGCCATAAGGGCTTGGGCCACTACCCTCAACCCTTCTTTATATAAGGTCATTTACTCTAGTTTCTCTACGCTGACAGCGAATGATTTTTATCGCAATCTTGCTGTAGAACTGGGGGCACAACCCGCTTTTCGTAAACCCGATAATTTCAGAGCCATCCAAGAGGAAATTTCACGACTTGTCCTTGAAAAACGAAAAACACCTGTTATTATCATTGATGAAGCAAACTATATCAACACAGTCATTCTCAACGATTTAAAGATCCTCTTTAACTTTGAAATGGATTCAAGGGACCGGGCTGCCATACTCCTCGCTGGCCTTCCTTCTCTTAATTCAACACTTAGGCTGGGGATCCACGAACCCTTTCGCCAGCGCATCGTGATGAACTATGACATGGGTGGCTTAACAAAAGAAGAAGGACGTAGCTATATTTTCGACAAACTTAAAGGCGCTGGATGCGTACAACCGATTTTTGAAGAAAATGCTATAGAAGCCATCCTCAATGCAGCCGATGGTACGCCGCGAATTATCAATAAGTTTTGTAATGCAAGCCTGCTTATCGGCGAAAGTCACAAAGTTTCATCTATTAACACCGGCATCGTCATGCAAGCCATTAACGATACCGAACTCTAGGAGGCTCTTTATGATATTTGATTATCGTTGTTTTAAAAACAACTCTAAGTCTGGCTCATGGGGAGGTCAAGTCCAGTTGCTCTCTAACGTTCATCCTTATGAGTTGAAAGTAACCGCTCGCGGCAGTAGTTTTCATATCATTTGTGGCCACTACGCCCATGGCAACTTCTTATGCATCCCTAGCCATGGCGTTGGCACAGAACTCGCAACATTAAGAGATACCTTCTGGAACCTAGAACGCCTTACGAGTAATCATCCAGACTTTTCACATACTGACGCCATCAGTATTGTTTATGCTTTGAAGGCGATCGGTCCACATCTAGCTACTTAACTCAAATCAAAAGCGGGGAAACTCGCTTTTTTTCTTTGTTTCATTTATTGTGAACCGATTGGGTAGGCGTTCATTTTTTGTGCATAATCGGTTGCTGATAATTTGTATCATATATCTAAACCATAATCGATTTTGGTTCAAATAATGT
>JACUUF010000326.1 GCA_014859465.1 Methyloprofundus sp. | reverse complement strand
AAGCAAGTACCTTCTTGTGAATTTCACCCTATGCAGGCGGTAAATACAAATATTTTAGGTACTGAAAATGTTCTTGAAGCAGCGATTCAGAATCAAGTTAAACGAGTAGTGTGCCTTAGTACTGATAAAGCCGTGTATCCAATTAATGCAATGGGGATTTCCAAGGCGATGATGGAAAAAGTCATGGTTGCTAAGTCAAGAAACTTGGATTCAACCAAAACAGTGATTTGTGGAACACGTTATGGGAATGTGATGGCATCACGTGGTTCAGTGATTCCTTTGTTTGTCGATCAGGTACGGGCTGGTCAAGCTCTGACTATTACTGACCCAAATATGACGCGTTTTATGATGACGCTTGAGGATGCTGTAGATTTAGTGTTGTATGCGTTTGAACACGGCAATAATGGCGATATTTTTGTGCAAAAAGCGCCAGCTGCAACGGTGGAAACCTTGGTAAAGGCTTTGGTTGGTTTAATGGATAAGCCGGAGCATCCTGTCAATATTATTGGTACACGTCATGGCGAGAAATTGTTTGAGGCTTTGTTGAGTCGTGAGGAAATGGCGTGTGCAGAAGATCTGGGGGGCTATTTTAGAATCCCTCCAGATTTACGCGACTTAAACTACGCTAAGTTTGTAGAGGTGGGTGAAGAGAAAATTTCACGTACGGAAGACTACAATTCTCACAACACGGAAAGATTGGATGTTGAGGGCATGCAGAATTTGTTGTTAAAGCTAGAGTTTATGCAGGCGATTGTTCGCGGCGAATACGTGTCCCCAGAAGAATAAGGTTTAACGATGAAAAAACTAAAAGTAATGACGGTTGCAGGTACTCGTCCAGAGTTGATTCGGTTGTCTTTAATTATTAGAAAGCTGGATGAATTTTGTGATCATGTTCTTGTTCACACTGGTCAGAATTATGACTTTGAATTGAACGAAGTATTTTTTAGTGATTTGGGTATTCGTAAGCCTGATTATTTTTTAAATGCGGCGGGGGCATCAAGTGCTGAAACGATTGGGAATGTAATTATCGCAGTCGATAAAGTTTTGGACGAAGTAAAGCCGGAAGCCGTTTTAGTTCTTGGGGATACGAATAGCGGTATGGCGATTATGCCGGCTAAACGTCGAAAAATTCCAACCTTTCATATGGAGGCAGGGAATCGCTGTTTTGATCAGCGTGTACCAGAAGAAATTAACCGCCGTATTATTGATCATATGTCGGATGTGAATTTGACCTATAGCACGATTGCGCGAGAATATTTGATGCGCGAAGGTTTGCCTGCAGATTTGGTGATTAAAACTGGTAGCCCGATGTTTGAGGTGTTGGATTATTTTAGACCTCAAATTGAGGCGTCTGATGTTTTGGAACGTTTAGGTTTGAAAGAACATGCATTTTTTGTAGTGAGTGCACACCGTGAGGAAAATGTTGATTCAGAAAAGAACTTTGTAAAATTGGTCGAGTCGCTTAATACAGTAGCAGAAACTTATCAAATGCCGGTGATTGTTTCTACACACCCTAGAACGCAGAAGCGCGTCGATGCTTTGGGTGTTAAGTTCCATGAACATGTTCGCTTGCTAAAGCCGTTAGGTTTTATGGATTACAACAAACTTCAGTTATCTGCTAAAGCTGTGTTGTCGGATAGCGGTACGATTAATGAAGAATCATCAATTTTAAATTTTCCTGCTTTAAATTTACGCGAAGCGTATGAGCGCCCGGAAGGGATGGAGGAAGGTGCTGTGATGATGGTTGGGGTTAATAGTGATCGCCTATTGCAAGCTTTAGCTGTTTTGGACAAGCAACCAAGAGGTGATGAGAGGTTGCTACGTTTGGTCGCTGATTACTCAATGCCAAATGTATCCGATAAAATCGTGCGAATCATTCATAGCTACACCGATTATGTTAATCGCGTGGTTTGGAAGAAGTATTGATGAACCTTGTAATCATTAGTGATGATTATTTGCCAAATAGTACACGAGTGCATGCCAAGATGTTGCATGAGCTGGCGCTTGAGTTAAAAGCTAGAGGGCATACGGTTACGGTCCTTACACCGGGTAAAGCTTCGCAATCTACAAAGCTAGTTAAAGAGTCACTGGATGGTATTGGCGTTTGGCGGTTTCGCTCCGGGCCAGTGAAAGATGTATCCCGTGTTAGACGTTTAGTTAATGAAAGTTTGTTGTCTTTTAGTGCGTGGCAAGCGGTCAGGCCAGAACTAAGCTCCATGAAAGTCGATGGTGTTGTGTATTACTCACCATCGATTTTTTTTGGCTTTTTGGTTTCTAAATTAAAGCGGCATTTTAATTGCAAGGCTTATTTGGTGTTGCGAGATTTGTTTCCGCAATGGGCGATTGATGAAAAAATGATTGGCGAGCATTCACCTGTTACCTATTATTTGAGGTTTTTTGAAACCAAGAACTATCAAGCGGCAGATCGAATTGGTTTGATGTCTGAAAAAAATGTTGAGGTGTTTCAGAAGCTACAGCCGCGTTTTAATAATATTGAAGTTTTGCGCAATTGGGTGGCTATCGACAGTAACGAAACCATTCATCCTTATTGGCGTGAGCAATTAGGTCTGCAAGATAAAGTGATTTTTTTGTATGGCGGCAATATCGGCAAGGCGCAGGATATGCTTAATTTAATGCGTCTGGCTCATTCGCTTAAAGATGAAGCGAATGCACATTTTGTGATCGTTGGGCAAGGGGAAATTTTTCAAGAGGTTGCGGACTTTATTGATGAAAAGGCTTTAACAAATGTGACCTTGATGCCTTCGATTTCTCAAGATGAGTTTAAGGTGTTGTTGTCTGAAGTGGATATTGGTTTGTTTTCATTAGCTCGAACACATACAGCACATAATTTTCCGGGCAAAATTTTAGGTTACATTGCTAATGATTTGCCGATTCTGGGTAGTGTGAATCCGGGTAATGATTTAATGCCTATGATTAATGACCATCAAGCGGGTTTTGTGTTTGAGAATGGTGATGATGCGGCTTTGTTAAAAGCGGCTAAAGATTTGATTGTGTCTTTTGGTTTGCGTAAGCAGTGTGGTGAAAATGCTCGTCAGCTTTTAGACAGTCATTTTTCTGTGGAATCGGCGGCGGAGAAAATCTTGAGTGGTTTAAAGGGGTAAGTTTTGTCGATTTCTTTGTATCGTTCTTTTGTCGATTTTGACTGGCAGCGTTTAATTCGCCATGCTGGAGTAGATTTTTATGTCTAATCAAGCTATTCGCTGGCTTC
>JACUUF010000325.1 GCA_014859465.1 Methyloprofundus sp. | reverse complement strand
TGAAAAATTAAATAGATGAATTTAGGTAAGCAATTTTCGAAAGAATGCGTATAGAACAGTGTATCTACAGTCCAAAATTTTCCGGAAAGAAAAATAGGTTTATCAATAGTTCCTTTTCTTCCAATGCAAGCACTTTCACCATCATACAAGTATTCATCGACTGAACGCATGTAGCCACCAGAACCATAAACTGGAATATTCCCACTTACCAAGAGTTTGTGATCCTTTCCGTTTCCAATCTTAAATAGTTTCTTCATTGGTTTTATCGCCCAGTCTTCTGCGTTCTGAAACTCAGGAAAGCGCAACGCGGGAACGGTTTCACCCTCGGCGGGGAAGAGGTTTTGCATCAGGCCTTTTTTATGGGTTTTTAGGGCTTCGAGTTTTTGGCTGTGCGCACTAATCAATTCATCCAATGAAGCCAAACATTCCGCGATTTTTTGTTGTTCTTGTTGTTTAGGGTAAACAATATTGTATTTTTTAATTAACTCAATATCGCCTCTCGGCATTTTTACGCCTTTTGCACCTTGCATGACATAATCAATAAAAGCATCATTTTTAAGAATAAAAGACAAATAACTAGCCAAAATAATTTCTTTTGCTCGAACAACGATTACATCATTAGATGAACCTCCAGCCTTATTAGCAAACCAAACTTTTTTTAGGTAAGGCCGAATATTAGAAATCAAAATATCATTTTTAGCATATTGCGTTACAGAACCAGTAGCTGGTAACTTTGATGCGATTTCAATACCTTCATAATCAGACAAAATATTTTCGGTACTAACATAATCAACTAACGATATAGACTTCAAGGGAACTTTTTCAGAAATAAAATCAGCAATATTGTTTAATTCTAAAACTTCCCACTCCCCCGAATCTTTAAACTCAGGAAAACGCAATGTAGGCACCAGGCCTGGTAGTTTTTGGGCGGTTTTTGCTGTGTTTTGATTATCCATTATGCGGCCAAAGCCTCTTTATAGGCTTCTCGCTCCGACCAGAGAATTGGGGTAAGTTTGTAGTTTTCTAGAGCGGAAACAACGGATTCGGAAACGGGTTTGTCTGTGTCATTTAGTAGCGCATAAAGTTGCGCGTCTGGCGAGCGTATTTCTCTCGTATCGAGCCATTTAAATACTAGGGCTTCAGCCGTGTCTTTTTTGGGGCTGCTAATGGCTTGAATGATTCGTTCTGGTTGTTTGCGTGATTTTGGCACAATAAAGTCAAACATATGATCATAGCCACTTTGACCCGTAAATTTAACTTTGGGCGTGTATCGAATATCCGAATCATCTAGCCATTGGGTAACGTCTTCATAAAATAAACTGGCAACATAGGGTGAAGCCAGATAAAACAGATCATTCACCGCCAACATCGCTTGAAGAAAGTTATGCTTTTTAAGCGAAAAGTTCTCGGGCGTGGCTTTAATAATGAGCTGATCGCCGTCCATTTGTACTCCAAAGCCGGCCAATGTTATCTTTAAAAGTTCTTGGCGTTTTTGGCTGTCTAACGGGCAACCTGAATTAATGAGATCGTTAATAATGTAACCATCATCTGAAAGTAAATAACCGCTGTGTTCTTTACGGACATAAAACTGAAGACAATCGTTGTGACGATCCAAATTTGGGGTAGTAATTTGCGTCCAGTCATTATCCATTTGGCGCAGTACGGTTTTGTCTTTGAGCCAGTCGGTGTAATTGTTAATGAGCGTTTGAATTTCATCCCGCATCGGTCAACCCCTTTTGCATAAAAATCTTTGGTTTACCAATAATCTTACAGTAGTCCATAAAAGCTTGGATTAAATCGAAAATATCATCAATATGAGTCAGCTCGTTAGGTAACGGCACTGCCCATTTATCGCCATAACCTTCACGATATAGATGCAGATGTGGGCATGCGATTTCTTGATCATCTGGATTACGATGTGGCGGGCCAGCTAAATCTAGTCGTGCCAGAATAATGGCTTTCCTAGCACGAGTTTGGAAAGTGTTTTTTTCTAATGCAATATAACCGCGTGTAATGTCCAAAGAAAACTCTTCATGGTGATCTGATGAAAATAACGGCAAGCGTAAATTACCGCCTAAAGTTGGAAAGTTAAACTCATCTGTTCCAATATAAAACTTGTCCATAGCTAATAAACTATTGGCTTCTTGTTGCGTAAGATTATTCATAGGTATTCAACCCTGAAATGTCCCAGCCATTGGCGAGTTTTTGCAGATAGGGCACCAGGCCTGGTTGTTTTTGGGCGGTTTTTGCCGTGTTTTGATTATTCATGGTCATCGAGTCCGTCGGGCTTTGTCAGGGCTTTTTTTTCCGCTGTGGCAAGGCGACGCTCTACTTTCTTGACATCTTCAGCAGGTGGCAGGGTTTCTGGGCGGATGCCTCGGCTCAGCAGAGTTTGGCGCACGGCTTCATTGTTGGTGACATGCTCTTGCGAGATTTGTTGTTCACGGTTCATCGCCTGTTCGCGGGCATTGTGGATGGTAATTTCGGTGGCGAAGTCTTTGGCCTTGAGAATAATGGTGGGGGCAAAATCCGCCAGCGGGCGATTATCTGGCACCAGCCACTGGGCTTTCATGGCTTTGGTGCTTTTGCCAAACAGGGCGGTATCGCCTTTACTGCGAATGAGCGCAAAGTTCTGATTGCCACCAGTTTGTTCAAAAATCACACCCGATAGTTCTTTTTCGGTAGCCGATAGTTTTTTGCGCGCCGTCACCCGCTCGGTTTCCAGTAGGCGTTGTTCAATCAGTTCGGCCTTGCGGGTCTGCATGGCAAAGTAGGTTTGGGCAAAAGCGATCTCCTGCTTGGCCGGATTACCGTTTTGGGCGACCAGATAGCAGGCGTAGCGGGTCAGTATGATGTCGCCGATCTCCCTCTGGCTGCCAGAGCCGAGTTCGACCATTTTCCCGACGTCGGCAAAATGGTCAGCGATATCATATCCAGATACCTCGCAGGCTGTCTTCGCTTTGGAGATGACGTTAAGGAAGTTATCCCACTTGGTGTAACCAAGCAAATGCTGTAGATCACGCCCCAGCCAGAATTCCACACCGTTATCCGTTTGCTGAGCATGCCCCTCAAAGCTCTCTGTCAGGGTGTGAACCATTTCATTTTTCATGCTGTGCTCCTTGCTTTTCACTCATACGCCACCAACCCCGAAATTTCACGCCCTTGAGCGAGTTTATTGAGTAATGGCACCAATTCTTCCATGAGAGCCAGCTCGGCCTGTGTGCGCGCTTTCCAG
>JACUUF010000324.1 GCA_014859465.1 Methyloprofundus sp. | reverse complement strand
TGAAGGCTACGATTTACGCGTGGCGATGATTTTTGATATTTCGGTGGGTGCCGACGTGGTGATTGCCAAACCGGGCATTACACAACCTCAAGACCTAATCGGCAAAAGCATAGGTTATGAAGGCTCGGCCTTGGGGGCATTAATGCTTCATGAATTCCTACAACACAGCATTTTGGATCGTGACGAAGTTAACCTAATCGATCTGCCTTATGATCAGCACCACCAGGCCTGGTTAAATGGCGAATTAGACGCCTTAATCACTTATGAACCCAGCGCCACCAAGTTACTTGCATCGGGTGGTCATCGACTCTTCGATAGCAAACAGATTCCCGATAAAATATTCGATTTATTAGTTGTTACCTCATCCGCCGCGCGGCGCCATAAAGCGGTATTGCACCAGATCATCGACACCCACTTTAATGCCCTGCATCACTTTCGAACCAATCCAATGGATGCAGGTCATCGTATCGCGAAACGCATGGATCTTTCCGCCGAAGAACTTCGCCAAGTTTATCGCGGTTTATTGCTGCCCGACGCACTTGCCAACTATGCCTATTTATCGAAACATGATGATCGTATGATAAAAGCGGCAAATCATTTGGTTAGGGTTATGCACGATGCCGGCATTATTGTGGATGACTGCGATTTGCGTACCATTTTTACCAACGAATTTATTCCCAAGGACCGCTTATGATTGGTCGGCAAACCATTCTGCGCCTAACTTGGCTGCTCAGCCTTGGCTTTATTTTCATTTTTTACGCCGCCAGCATAAAAGCAAAAGAGTCTTTAGTGATCGGTATCCTTGCTTACCAGCCTAAGCCACTGGTGGAAGCACGTTGGCAACCGGTTATTGATCAGCTAAACAGGCAGTTCGATCAAGTTCAACTTGAGATGCGTGCATTAAACTACAATGAGCTGAATCTGGCGGTGGCTCGCCGCGAATTAGACTTTGTTTTTACCAACTCGGCTTATTATGTAGAGTTGGCACACTCTCAAGGTTTATCCAGCCCGTTAGTCAGTTTAATGACCCTTTACCAGGACACGCCGTTACGTGGTTTTGGTGGCGTGATTGTCGTGAAAAAGCAACGCACCGATATTCTAGACCTCGTTGATTTAAAAGGCCAACGTATTGCTTCACCCCAAGAAGGTTCGTTTGGTGGCTATATGATGCAAGCCTACGAGGCTCTAAAAGCCGGAGTAAAGCCCGACAGTTACCGCGTGATTGACACAGAAATGCCGCATGATCTGGCGATACAGGCGATCATGAATGACGAGGCCGATGCCGCCTTTGTTCGTACCGGAGTGTTAGAAAGCATGATCGAACGTGGGCTGATTAAAGCCGACGATTTTCGCATTCTTAACCCACAACATTTAGCCAACTTTCCCTTTTTAATCTCAACTCAAATCTACCCTGAATGGCCGTTGGCTGCGATGCCACATATTCGAACCGAACAAGCTGGCCAAGTCACCAGCGCTTTTTTAGGTTTAGCTTATAAAAGCCCGATATTGGCTGAAGCCAATATCTATGGCTTCAGCACACCTGCCGACTATGAACCCATTCGCGAATTAATGCGCGCTTTAAAAATCCGTCCTTACAATGTAGTGGCCGAAATTCGTTGGCGTGATATTTGGCAAGCTCGCAAAGTTGAAGTAATGCTCGGATGGTTTGCCTTGTCAATTATTGTAGTATTAGGTTTTCTACTGTTATTTTATAACAAACGTTTATCAAACAGTTTGGTGCAGGTAAGGCGCAATGAAGAAACCCTGCGCATTTCATCGGTCGCCTTTGAGACCCAGGAAGCGATTGTAATTACCGACGCCAATCAAAAAATTATCCGCGTGAATAACGCCTTTACCGAAATTACGGGTTACAGCGCCAAGGAAGCCATCGGTAAAAATCCGCGTTTTTTAAAATCCGGCCTCCATGATGCCGAGTTTTATCAACAAATGTGGAACGATATTATTGAAACCGGTGGCTGGCGAGGTGAAATTTGGAATCGTCGCAAAAATGGCGACATTTTTCCAGAGCATCAGTTCATCACAACCATTAAAAACGCAGAAGGCGTGATCACACACTATTTGTCGACCTTTAGCGATATTACCCTACGCAAACAAAATGAAGAAGACATTCATAAACTGGCCTTTTATGATCCATTAACTGGTTTAGCCAATCGACGTTTGCTTGAAGACCATGTTGCCCAAGCGATTTCTTCGAGTTCGCGCAATCTGCATTATTGTGCATTGCTGTTTATTGACCTCGACCATTTCAAAAACTTAAACGATACCCTAGGCCACAAACTAGGTGACGAACTTTTAAAACAAGTGGCGGAACGTTTAAAAGCTTGTGTACGTGAAGGCGATACCGTTGCCCGACCCGGCGGCGATGAGTTTATTATCCTGCTACAAGATATTGGCTTTAAGCAAGACGAAGGCGTCCAGCACGCAAGACTGGTGGCCGAAAAAATTCTGGCACATTTTAATGAGCCCTACCAACTGACAGAAAACCAGTATGTTTTAACCGCCAGCATTGGTATTTATTTATTTTTCGATCATCATGAAAATCCTGACGACATTATGAAACGTTCTGATTTGGCGATGTACCAAGCTAAAGCTCAAGGGCGTAATACAATTCGGTTCTTTGACCCATCGATGCAAGCGACGGCGTCTAAACGCAGTGAAATAGAAGGCGACTTACGCCGCGCGATTGAAAATCAAGAGTTTGTACTTTACTACCAACCTAAATATTGTTTTAGCGGTGAGCTACATGGTTATGAGGCTTTAATTCGCTGGCAACACCCAACCAAAGGATTGGTTTCTCCATTTGAGTTTATTGGTATTGCCGAAGAAACCGGCTTAATTATTCCAATTGGCGAATGGACCATTCACCAGGCCTGCCAAACCTTACAATCTTGGCAAAATGAAGTTGATAACAAACACCTCAAACTGGCGATTAATATTAGTGCTCGCCAATTCCATCAAACGGAGTTTGTTCAAACCATTGATGCGGCTTTAACCCAGTATAAAATTGATGCCAGCAAACTTGAGTTTGAAATCACTGAAAGCATGTTAATGGATGACATACAGGATACGGCTGATAAAATGCATGCATTGAAAGCTTTAGACATCAGTTTTGCTTTGGATGATTTTGGTACTGGCTATTCCTCGCTAAACTATTTGAAATTACTGCCTTTAGGTTCGTTAAAAGTGGATCAGTCGTTTGTGCGTGATATGCTGGTTGATGAA
>JACUUF010000323.1 GCA_014859465.1 Methyloprofundus sp. | reverse complement strand
AGCAAGCTCATCTGCTGTTTTGTGTCTTTCATTCAACATAATATATATCATTTCAAGAATTCTACTTGTTTTCATAATGATCACCTTTGCATCGAAAATATTTTCTAATTAATTAGTGTATGCTGATTAAGTTGCCTTCCGACCTAACCAGCCATTAATTTTGTAAAACACCAGGAATTTAACAACTGGCAAAAAAATTGAAAAAATATTCGTGACTGAATTTTGAATAAATTCGTCACAAATACTGACAACGCTATTGTTGTCATGGTTGTTTCTTCAAGTTTTGTTTTTATGAGGTCCATACCATAACACCGTTTGCTTAAGCTGAACCTTCTTTCAACTTCGATTCGATCGACATTATCTTTATACTCGAGAACTTTATCGTATTCGTTATCTTTCGATGGTCTTCCTAGCTTTGGTCCTGATATACGAATACCCTTGAGTTTACAGTAATTACGATTATCCCTTGTACGATATATTTGATCAACCAGCACTCTTTCAGGATAATGACCTGTTCGTTCTTTATAGTTCTCAACAGCTTGTTTCAGGCATGTACTCTCGTTATAGGGGTCAAAGGATATTTTTTCGATTCTACCATATCCCTTTTCATCTAAACTGAGGTCGAACTTGGCTCCAAATTCTACAGGTTTAGTGATTTTTCCTCTTACAATCGGACGAATATAGGGTTGGCTGATACTGACTATACGATTTTCTACAGAATGCGTATCATTTGTATACATATAATTCTGCTGCTCATACACTAGCTGTATTGTATCAAGAAGTCTGGCCTCTTTATCCGTCAATTCATAGCCAGACTTAAGGATTTCTTCGATATATCCCAGATTACGATGGACATATCCCAGTTGCTTGCGTATGGTTTTTCTGATTTTTGATTTGCTTTTTTTCTTAGTTTTTGCAAGTGCTAGATAATTTTTTCTGGCTTCTTTTCGATACATTCTTGGCTTGGTTACTGAGTGATCCTTACAGAGACTGTCGATGATTGCTTCAAGCTTTTCTCGTGCCTCATTTAATAGCGAAAAATCTTGAGGATAACGTATGTTTGATGGGGCGCAGGTTGCATCAATGATCATTGTTCCTTGATTTATCGGTTTATCGGTATTCTTCTGATTATCAGAATCTTTATCTTTGTTCGAGCCTGATCCGCCTTTTTTATCATCACTATTGTCATCTTTTGACGTTGCGGCTTCTAGCATATATTCATTGGCTTCCATCAACATGTGAGCACTGATTCGTTTTCTGAAGCTCACCAACGAACTGGCTTCAAAAGGAGCGCTATCTTGATAACCAGAAAGTCCTATAAAATATTGGTAGTATGGATTCTCAGTCAACTGGTCAACAAGTTCACGGTCCGCATATCCATATTTTATTTGAATGATTAAAGCGCCTAATGCCATCCGAAGTGGCTTGGCAACATTGCCGGTATCGCTTTGAAATAGCTCAGCATATTTCTCTTCAAATTTCTTCCAGGGTATTTGGTCTGCCAAGGTAACCCACCTATTCTTAGGGTTCATCTTAAGCCCAAGTGGCTGATTAAAATCAAGGAAAGTAGGTTGAGAATCATCGGATAGAATATACATGTTTTTTAGGCTCCTACAGAATTATTTGACATAGAGTGCAAGGATAATGCTTAAATTCAAGAAATACCCTTGCACTTATTATAACAAAAATCTGCTTCAAATGCAGTAAAATCAGGGTTTTTAAGTTAATCAGCAGACACTAAATAGCTTTGTTATATTTAATTCTGTAGATTCATTCATAGTTAGCGATGTGGTGAATCGCAAGATTATAAAAATGCATACAAGTTAAGTAATCCACTCAATGACACAAGTTATAGGTGTTATTAGTTTCAAAAACAGTTGAATAATACGAAATAAAATCTCACCTGTTAAAGAAAGCTGATTATATGTAAATAGCCATTTAACTTCATTAGTAGGTTTATTAAATTCATTTTTAGACATTTTAATTTTGTTATAATTTTGTGAGCAGTAATATTTTTTGTTTTCTCATAAATGCCTATATAATTGAAAGGAATTACAAAAAATGAAAATGAAAGTTTTTTTTATTATAATTATATTGACAATTTCAACTTCTTTTGTCAGTTTGAGGACAATTTATAATGAGGTTAAGCAAAATAAAACGGAAATGGAAATAAGTAAGATTGAAAGTAGCCAAATAAATACAAATAATGAAGTTGAACATACTAATATGGTACCCAGTGAGTTATTTGTAGAAGAGAGTAAAATTAAAAGAAGTAAGCTTAACTATAGCTATAAAGATGATTTGAATGTTGAAGCTGACTTGAGTAACTTTACATTATCTTTGTCATTTGGTCAATGTGGAATCAATGATATTTTTTCTATTAAAAAAATTGAATTAGTTGGTGTAGAAAATCAAATTGCTATCGAATCGTGTACAGATTGGGTTGGACCATATACAGTTAAGTATATTGGAACAGAGAAAAATACAAACAAAGAAATCTTCACGGGTGGATGGCATGGATCTAATGGTGATGTGACTGGAAATGCAACAGCATTTACAAAAATGATAGCCATATATGCGGATGGAAAAGAAATTAAAAAAAAAACAAATGGCGAAGCAGATATAATTAGCATAGTTTTAAAAAATGAAATAAAGGGATTTAATATAAACGATTATGTGATTGAAGAAACAGTTACCTATACTATTTATGAAAATCAAGTAGATATTAAAGTACAGATTGTGGCGATTCATGATCTTGAGATATTAAGATATTATGGATTACAGACCCAAAATAATATATTTGATAATGAAATAAAGTATTTATATGAAGCTGGAAGATCGATAACAAAAAGTTTGGGTATGGCAAGTGATTCTGGTGTAAAAAATAGTGAAAATAAAGTGATATCTTTTGAGTTATCAGGTATTACTCATCAGTTTTTACTAAAAGCTTGGATTAATTCTGATGGCTTATTATCATCGTTTAATTATATTGCAGCGGACAAAGCTGAAGCATTTACAACTTATTATGGTAAATCATATTTTAATCTGATTAATGGCAACACTTTGGTCTTAAAAGCAGGCGAGAATTTGGTTTGGTCTGGAGGGTACAGTTTTAAATTGGCAGATTGATTAGACACTGAAACCTGAATTTTCAAGATTTATTTAACAGTGTATTGCAGACATGAGAAATCAAAGGGTAACAAAGATGAAGTGTTAATTTTCAAAAATAGGGATTTGAAACTAAGAGAAATATTGAGAAAGAGGGG
>JACUUF010000322.1 GCA_014859465.1 Methyloprofundus sp. | reverse complement strand
CAGGTTCCATCGCGGCAATCACCATTAGCATAAAAATAGTGAGCGCAATCATGCCCTTATAAAGCTTAATGTAACTTAATAGTCGACGGTAGAGGGAGAGAGTTTTTTTATCAAACATAGCACCAGGCCTGGTTATTCGCGGTGAAGGATTTTGTGAACAATAAGGTTCGCCCAACCCGCACTGTGAAATTCAGCATCTAATTTGTCGCGATCATAATGGCCTTCAACCCATTGCGTGAATGAAATATCTGGATTGGACTCAAAAAAACGTTCATAACAATCAAAAAAATAATCTAGCTTACCTGTGTCAGCCCAGCGAAAATGCCCATACTTGATGCTTAACTCTTTTCGAGCAATTGCAATCGGCTCGTTTAAAACAAAGTGACGATATAGTACGCTCATTAATCCGGCTCGGTCAGCACCTGATTTGCAATGAATGAGTATAGGGTATTGGATAGTATCAAATAATTCATTTGCTTCTAAAATGCGCTCAGGTTTGGGCATTTTGCAGGAAGACATTGGGTGATTGATAAGCTTGATGCCGTATTTATCACAAGCTTCTTTTTCAAGTAGATACTGTCCTGATTTATCAGGTTTTCGTAAGCTAACGATCGTTTTAATACCGTATTTATTTTTTAACTTTCTTATAAATCGGGCTGATGGATGGTTGCTACGGTAGGCCTGCGAGTCGATCCTATAAAAATTGCGATAAAGTTTACGTAAAATTTCGTGATCGACAAACAACGTCTGAATGTGGGCAGATATTCTTCCCCAAAAGCTATTTAATTTATTCATTGATATCATTTGATAATAAAGTGGGGCATATTCTACCTGTTTTAGCTTAACAGGGGAAATTTCAGCCAGTTTAGTGAAATTATTAAATGTTTTTGATCTTCATTAATCTGAAGAGTGACTATCAAGTCGACTTTTTGTCTCCAAGCAAAAAGCCTCTGTATGCTACAATTGCAGCAAAATATAGGGTTAGGACGCTCTGGTATTAGATTGATAAAATCGAAGTTCTGTATATCTGTATAATTGTCCTTAAATTACAATAATTTGGTCCCTGCTCATGAAGTTTTGAGTCTAACGGAGCTTTGCTAGCAGATTACTCATATGTTTAAGTGAGAAGATAGTTATACCACTTAAGTTACAAATTAGTTGTATTCAAGGCCTTCTCGTTTAAAGCAACATATATTATATATTGATGAGGAAGTTTGGCTTGCAGAATGTCAAAAAATTGGGAGTTTAATTTTGCGTGTTCTTTTAATTAAAATGTCTTCGATGGGAGATATTTTTCATACATTTCCAGCACTGACCGATGCGATGCGTTCTGTGCCAGGGTTGACAATAGATTGGTTAGTGGAAGAAGATTTTGCAGAGATTCCCAGTTGGCACCCAATTGTAAAAGATGTTTTACCAATTGGCTTGAGGCGTTGGCGTAAACATTTGCTTTCTAAAAAAACTCGAAATGAAGTAGGTGAGTTTTTCCGTCAAATCAACTTAACAAAATACGACTTGATTATTGACGCACAGGGTTTGTTAAAGAGTTCTTGGGTTGCAAAAAGAATACAGGCGCGAACGGTTGGGTTTGATTGGTATTCCGCTAGAGAGCCATTGGCAAGTTGGTTTTACAGCCAAAAGTTTCGTGTCAGTAAAGATCTGCACGCAATTACTCGTATTCGTCATTTATTTGCTCATGCACTTAATTACCCATTACCTGAAGCAAAAATTGATTACGCACTTAATCATCAGTCTTGGCTACCGTTGAATGATTTGTATGATAAAAATTATGTGGTGTGTTTGCATGGGACAACTTGGATAACCAAATACTGGCCAGAAGAATACTGGCAAAAATTAATCACCAAGCTTAACCAGAAAGGCTTCTTAGTTGTTTTACCATGGGGTTCCGAACAAGAGAAGTTGCGTTCTATAAGTTTGGCAGAAAAAAAATTGGCTTGGTGCCCTGAGTATCCTCTGAGTCTTTCTGATATGGCTCGCTTGTTGAAGTTTGCCAAAGGGGTTGTATCAGTAGATACTGGTTTGTCGCATGTGGCGGCCTCTCTTGGTGTACCAATGGTAGTTATGTATAGAGTCACTGATCCTAGGTTGGTTGGGGAATACAGTCCTAAAATCATTAATCTTTGTTCTCCTCTTTATAAGTCCTACATCAAAAATTTTAAGAGAAGTCAGGAAAAAGACTCACTTATAGGGTTAGGTGTTGATGATGTGTTTCATGCGTTAGAGACAAAATTAACTCAAAATGATGAGCTTTTAATTGAAGAAAGCAGGTAAAAGTTTAAGGTCCTTTCTTCCTTCTCGGGCTAAATGAGTACATTAATTTAAAAAAGTCAATATGTCTAAAATATTATATATGTCATCTACGCCACTCAATGTGCTTGTTAGCCTAGCTTTGGCTAATGTTAGACGCGAAAGTGATGAAGCTGAACTTTGGCTAATCGATCAGAATGAATTACAAAACAATCCTTACTTTCACGCCTTACAAAACTGGCCACAAAGCCCCTTTAAACAAATTCGAATTTTGTCAGGAAAAGCAAAAGGGCGCGCCAAACGCGCAGAACGCAAAGCGAACTTTGGCGTAATTCGCCAGGGCCTAAAACTTTTTCAGCCGGATGTGATTGCCGTTGGAAGTGACCGACGTATTGAGTTTCAATACGCCATCCACCAGTTAAAAAAACATCAACCAGCGGCACAAGGTTGGTATTTAGACGATGGCTTATATTCTTATGCAGGGCGTCCCTATCATCCGATAAAGGATGGAATTAACAGTCTGATTAAAAAGCTGAGTTATGGTTTATGGTGGCAAGAACCCAAAACTGTGGGGGCATCAAACTGGATCAACCAGGCCTGGTTGTTTCAACCGCAACAAGCCGTTGAGCTTATCAAACGCAAAACCATGCACAAGCTAGAATCTGACTGGTTTTCCGCGCCAGAGGTGCAGGCACTGAGCCAGGCCGTCACAAGTCAATTTGATTTAAAGGCTGAAAGTTTAAGTCAAATTGACTATGTCATTATCGTGCCGCATCCAAATAATCAACTAAAAATGCGTGATTATGCATCGCGAATTATTCACTTTGTATCGCAACTAAGCGCACAAGGTAAACACATCGCGGTAAAATACCACCCGCGCCAAGAAGGTGAAGATGACCTAGCGTTTTTACAAATCCCCAATGTGCAAATTATTCCATCCGCTCTGGCGTTTGAATTTGTACTGCCACTATTGCCTAATGGGGCAAAAGTTATTGGCGATGTTGGCAC
>JACUUF010000321.1 GCA_014859465.1 Methyloprofundus sp. | reverse complement strand
GCGTATTTGGCAGCATGATCCTTGCTCTGCGTGGCATGGTAGCTCCTTCCTTGGTGACTAAAACGTGGTACGTCCCCGATTATTCAAAAACCTGCTCTTTTTTATCCAGCACAACCGATTCAAAGCCACGACACGGCGCAAAATCACCGGAAAAAAGGATATTAATTTTCATTTTTTTTAAAATCCTCATGTCGGCGAGTAAATGCATGTTTTTTATTCAGTTTCATATTTACTCTATCCATTATCCTTGAAAGCTCATAAACCCAACGATTAAACTTAAAAGGTTGTGTCGGCATTTTAATGTTTTTTAGGGTATCCATTGACTTTTGGCAGGCTTCATTAGTAAAGGCTTCAATTGAATCTAAATGCGCTTGATTTAAGTTAAACCTTTCCGACTCATTCATCGAAGAATAATCTTCAATCATTTTCTCTACAGAAATAAGTGATAAGTCTAAACCTTTAAGATTGTATTCATATTGATGAACATCCGAAAAATAGCCATAGGTTTTAGGTTGAATAACATTCTCCACCCCAACAATTGAAGGAACACCAAGCGAAGCTGCTTGGATGATGGCTGTACCACTTCCAATAAACAGATCGTATTGAGAAACCACCTGATCAAATTTAGAATACTCAAGCGTCCCTTTCAAATTTATCAAGTCATTAAGATTTAACTTGTCTATTTTTTCTTGTATTTGATTTTTTAATGGACCATCGCCATAAATATCAAACCGCACTAATAAGCCTTTCTCTCTTAATAAATTTAAAACATCAAGCATATAAAAATTATAGGTTTTAAACTCGACCAATCTTCCTATCGCAACCATTTTTAGAGGAGTATTACGCACACCACTTAGGTCAACTTGCTTCTTATCCACTACACCCAGTCTAAATATTTGGGCTTTATCGAAGTTCATTTTTTTATTTTTAGTATAAAGCCGGCGAATTTCTTCAGAAAACATCATGAGCGCGTCTTGCGGTAAATAATAAAAGACGAATTTTCTATTCATTTTTTCAAAATGCGCAACACGATCACCACCCCATATATATTTAATGTAGTGATAAAAACCTATAGTAATCGGTAAACTTTTATCGACCAATTTAGAAAGTCGATGTCCTAGCAGTGCGTGCATACCGTCAAAAACATGAATTTGATCAACGCGCTTAAACAATTCCCTTAAAACTTGTTTTTTTACAGGTGATAATAGGGGAAACCTTTGAGAAAAAAATGGGGGGATTAAAAACAGATCTACTGAAAAAAAGACTTGTGCATACTGTCGCATTTCGCTTAATAATTCTGCATTACTTGACTCGGGTTTTGAAAGTAATAAAATCGAGGTCTGCAATCCAAGTTTTTTTCGCTCTTTTGCCATTCTAACAAAAAACGTTTCTATCCCACCAACTGGCAGTGCACCGTATATGAATAACATTTAGGTCCTTTTATGCAAATAAGTTTTGAGGTGATTTATAGATTCAAGCAATCTTTTTCTATAAAGGGTGAGCGCTAAAACCATTAGCGCTAGCCAAACATAATAGAAATAATCTAAATTTGCTTCTGTAAGCACCATAGTGCTTGTGGCGAGCATATAAAGCACAACCAAAAAATAAATTCTCACTCTCGGAAATGAATGCCATAACAAAGCGCTCGACTCTGTACGTATTACAAAAAACACAAAAAACGAAATCAATGTCGCCAAAGCGGCACCTGCCGCACCGTAATCGGGTATGAGTAGATAATTCAAAACTAGGTTTGCAATAAATGCGCAGATTGACGCAATCATTGCGAAACTAGTACGCCTAGTAATTCCGATGCCAACTACGGTCGTTTCTGACAACATATAAAAGAGCGGCATAGCCACACAAGCGACAATCAAATATTCTATAGCTTGATATTCTGGTGGCAAAAAAGACGGCAAAATCCAAGAAAATAACCCAACAAGCGACCATATTAACGCTACAACTATTAGCATATTCTCTATGACCGCTTGCAACCGCTTAGGCTTTACCCCTTCTTTCGCCCATTTATAAACAACCGGATGCCAAAGGTTTGAAAAAATAGTCGATATCACCGCGACAGCGCCTGCGAGTGCAACAGAAATTGCGTACACGCCTAATTCTTCAAAGCCTGATAATGCTCTTAAAAAAAATCGATCCATTGTAGTTAAACCCCAGTAGGCCAAACCACCAGCGACAAGGGGTAAACCAAATAAAAGCATTTGTTTAAGTAGTAAATTATTAATGGTGCTAAATAACGCTGGCAACCAGGTATCACGTGTAAGCACGGCAAATATCATCAATGACGCGAACACGGCAAGCGTATTCATCAACATTAACCACTTAAACTCAGCGCCTAAATTCAAAAGTAAAATTAAGCCAATGAAGATTAATAGAAATGCTTTTGGTGCAATTTGCGTTGCTGAAAAGGCTAATCCACGCTCCTGCATTCGGACTACATGCGCTAGGAAATTGATTAAAAAGCTAGAAAAAATCCCCACTAATAATAAAAACGTCAAAAACCCTGAGTCTATACCAAATAAAAGATTAGAAATTGATATCGGCGACATTACTAAGGCTATAGAAACAAATGTGATTAGAAGCAAACCAGGAACTACGGCTGTTTTAAACAAAGCACTTCTATCTTCTTCTTCGTGATACTCCCTTACATAGGCTTGGTGCATAGCTAGGCTAAAAAAACTAACACTTAAACCAAGTACCACCTGTAGCATGGTTAAGCGTCCAACATCTTCAACTGAGAAAAACCACGCGACAAAAGGCAGCGTAATTAAACCTAACGCTGCTGCGCCAATTGGCCCAATTGAGAAATGAATAATTTTTTTTGCGTTCAAGCAAAAAACTCCGTTACAGCTTCAATCACTTTTTCCTTTTCTTCTTCGCGCATACCGTAGTACATCGGCAACCTGACGAGTCTTTCGCTTTCGGTGGTGGTGTATTGATCTGAGCCAACAAACTCACCAAACTTTTGCCCTGCCGGTGCGGTGTGTAGTGGGATGTAGTGGAACACGGCCATAATATCATTGGCTTTTAGGTGTTCGATAAACGCAGAGCGTTGGTCGAGATCTTTTAGCTTGAGGTAATACATGTGGGCGTTGTGTTGGCAATGGTCTGGGATCGTCGGCAATTCCACCAGGCCTGGTGGTAACTGTTTAAACGCTTGATGATACGCATTCCAAGTGGCCAAACGGTTTTGATTGATTTCTTCCGCTTTTTCTAACTGCCCCCACAAAAACGCGGCTTGCAGTTCACTGGGTAGATAACTGCTGCCCACATCCACCCA
>JACUUF010000063.1 GCA_014859465.1 Methyloprofundus sp. | reverse complement strand
ACAAACCGTTCTTGCAGGAACACGTTATATTTCAACAGCATACCAAAGCCACACCCGCTTTTCAGCTATATCTCATGAATAAGGCGGGTTCAACAGCATACCAAAGCCACACCCACCTTTCAGCTATATCTCATGAATAAGGCGGGTTCTTTTAATTAAGGAGTTTGTCAATTGTTTCATTGCCTAACACTTCACCTAGCCTACTATCAATCAACTCATAGATTTTACGCTGCAAGTCTGAAGGTAACTCTCCATTTAAGAAACCATCTATATCTGGCTTGACCTGCTCTTGTTCAAAAACGTCGAGCATAGGTTTTATTTGTTCAGGTTCTATGCCTATATCAGTACTTGCTATCCAAAAGGTTTCAGGAATATCAATTTTGAACTGTTCTCTAATACAAGCAATAGTTACAGCACTGCCAATGCAAGCATATTTCAACTTATCTTCAACAGAAAGCTTGTCAAGCTTATCTAGCTCTTCTTTACCCAGCTCAACTTCATCACGTAAATGATCAATATAAGCTTGGTTGCTATCAAACTGTTCGGAATACACACCTTTTTCGACTGCACGCTCGGCACGCATACCTAGTTCGTACATATCATATTCATTTTGCCCTGGAGCAAACAACCCGAGTACCTTTCCCACGGTGAAAGCGACATCACATATTTTTTCAACCAACGGTAGTCCACGGCTGATAGCATCAATCATAATGCGGCCTGCAGATATAACAGCACCACCAATTGCAGAGCATGCTGTACCGATAGCTGAGCTTACTGTGCTAAGTGCTCCCGAAACGAGCCCAATGCCCGCACTAATAAAACCAAACATTAATATTTCCTCCTATTGATAGTCCCAAGATTTTCTTTACGAACAAATTTAGCATCTTTCTCAAAAAAAAGAGAATAGCAAGCTTGCAATCTGTCTCGCCACTTACTCATCGGCTCTTCTTGAGTAGGAATATATAAATATTGAAGAAGATGCTCAATTACCCTTGATGTAGAGCCTATACGATCAGCAGATTTTGCTAATAATGAGGCCAACTTCTCACGATTTGATTCATTCCTATCACCTATGTATTTCGTATAAGCAGTTAATAACTTGGTATCAGCGCTAAATGAAAGTAGATCACACCATTCATCTACAGAAATTGTTGGCAGTTGGGCTTGTAGTGGTAATAACTGAAGGTTTCCTGGTAACTGGTAAAACTTCCAAGCACGCTTTCGCAGCTCGGGCTCAATAATATTAAGTGGAATATCTGCTTGTGTCGATGAGTTTGCTTTGATCTTAATAAGAACCGAGCTTTGCCAACCCTGACCAAACACTACTGCTTGACCAATATCCAACTTGGATAAATACTGCTGCTGTTCAAGCTCTAATGAAATAGTATTACCTACTGCGGCTTTGTCATCTTCGGCAAATAGCTTATGAATAATCTTAGTGTTTGTATTCTTTAGCACTTCAGGGGTTAACTTATTTGGAATCTGATCAACAATTATTATTCCCTCACCATACTTGCGTACTTCAGCTAACATATCAGCAAACAATTCAATTGCTTGTCTTTTATTGCTACTGGTTGATGGATCAGCTCTGGTTAAAAGGTGATGCGCTTCTTCAATAAGTGTTAGATGTCGAAATTCAGGATTTTTACGATGTTCATTCTTTAGTGCTTGAATTACATTGGTCATAATAAAAGCAATTAACAGTGATTTCTCAGCACCATTACGAATTTCTTCTAGCTCAATCACTACACGACGCTTTATTAATTCACCAAAACTGATAGAGCGTAATGTGTTAAATATCTGTCCCTTAGCACCTATTAGCAGTCCTTGTAGACGTGCTTTAATGGAGCCTATGTAGTCTTGGCGTAAACGATCATCAAAGCCTTGTTCTTTTACGACCTGCTCTGATGCTTCAAGCAAATCTCGTAATATTGGAAAGGGATAGCAACCCGGAGCGAACGGATCAGCGTACAAAGAATGCTTTGAGGTATTTAAATCCCAGCCCATTTTCTCATAACAACGGTAAAGTGCCGCTTCAAGTACCTGTGGAATTGCTGCCTCCATATCAAATGAAGCAGAAAAGCTCGCTTTAATAATATCTACTCGACTTGAAATAGTCTCTCCAGGCATCATCTCCAATGGATTCAATCTTAGTGGCGCTAGATCATCACGTCCTGGGGTTAGTACCAACAAATCGTCATATTCATCAAGCAGCATTCGATATTCTGTTTTTACTGGTTCAATGACCAAAAAAGGAAGCATACTTTCGCGTAAAAGGTGGTGGCAGGTTGTTGTTTTTCCACTTCCTGTAACACCGGCAACAAATACGTGCTTATTAAGCTCCAAACGATTAAGACTTACCTTTTTATGCTCTAATATGCGGCCATCTTGTATCAAGTTACCGAGTGGCAAACTATTAACGACAGGTTGGCTTGGTGGATTTAATCCAAATGAAACCTGTTCTTTGAGCTCTAAGCCAACCACCTCCTGCTGGGGTAAACCAGCAACTAGGCTTAACTCTTTTGGCGTAACATAAGCCCCCATCATCACCTTACCGTCAAGACTAACCCGTGACTTAAGGCTATCAAATATATTTAATGCTTGATCATTACTAGCTTGCCTTGGGATAACAGGAATCTGAAGGTTTTTAATACTACCTACCCACTCTGGTGATGATGAAATATTTAGCATTTGTAGTGGGTACTGATTACCCATATTACCGCTAAATATTGAACGACTTACATCGCCTAGCCTCAATAGCGTGTGTTGGCTATTTGCTAATAGCGCAATATTACATATAAATCCACCGCGGCTTCGCCCATAGTCAATTCGTGGCAACAAGACTTCATCTATATAACTAAGCCACTGCTGCGCCTGACGATTGTGCCGTTCCGCAGAGATATTTAGGGTTTTACCTCGGTTTATTGATGCCCCCGCGTTCGTACCTTCACTGGTAGAGTCATTGGTACCTGATGACTCTCCTTTTGTTGTTGAATCTGCGCTACCTTCAGTACCTGCTTCTGAGCTGTCAGAGCGGTTAGTTGACTTAGTTGTACTTTTACTCTCATCATGAGAAGAGCCAGTACTCTTCGAAAAATTGGTACCTTTGCTTTTACCTTCATTACTGCCCCAGGATACAGAGCCTCCAGTGGTATGTCCTTGTTGCAAAGAGATACGTGCAAGGGGTGCAAGCAATTCATAGCCTCTATGTAGCCATTGCTCTAGGGTCACAGCATCTTGTGACGCGAGGCAGGATGCTGTGATGGCTAAACAAAACTCACCACCAGCCATTGCATCGACCAACCGATCTACGCCTTGGAAAAATGCATTTTCTCCCTGTGCTTGCTCTCCCACTGTGCCTTGTAATACCGCAACATGGCGGTAGTTTTGTAGTTGCTTAATAAGCTTGGCACCAGTATCTGCTGGCTGACTTACATTGCTACCCCTAAAGTTTCCTTCAAAGCTAGGCTTAAGTATGTTTTTTGATATATCTGCAATAGAAATACCCGGTTTAGGATATAAGTGATTACGCGCTATCCCCAAATATAGACCTACACCATTAGAGTCTCCCATTAACAGGTAAACAACACTCGCACCTGGGTAGCGGATACTACTGTAGACATTTTCTAGTGCTTCGCGGCGTGGGGCATCCGATAAATGGGTTAAGCTAGTGACCTGGAAAAAGTGGTAGTCTCTAGCATCCAATACATCAGAAGGCAATAGTCGCTCACCTATGCTTATTTGATCAGCAGGACGATCTAAGGCGTTCATTAATTTATCAAGCGATTTAATCTCTACAAGGTTGCTCATATCTCTCACTTAAAACAATGCCTGTTATGTACCCTATTATGTATTAACCAACTCGGTAATGGTTATTTGATCAGCACCATCTTCTCCTGAAAGATAAAGCTTTAATGCATACAGTAAATCTGGTGTGCGATAGTAAGAATCAGGTTTATTAACGGACAACTTAACTCGAGCGACAACCCTAGAGTTTTGACGGATCTGATTAGCCAGCGCTTCACCTTGTTTATCTGTAATTTTTTCAACAGTATTGAGCAGCCTGCGAGTTAAGCTGCTACCGTAAGCAAACAGTGAGCTTATTTCTGATTTTGAGCTTTCTCGTGTACGCAATAGCGCAAGCATTAGTTCCAAATGCATAATAAATGAGTTCCACTTGTAAGGCTTATCTTCCTTCTTAAGCTGGCCAATAGCTTCAAGCAGATACTCATTTAGCCTTTCAGTAAGCGTTGTCACTTGTGCTGAAGTTAATTTATGGATAACTGTTTTATCTCGCCACATAGCAACCGATATAATCTCCAAAGTTGCTGCTCGAGTACCGCCACTATCGTCAACTGGCTCAAGTATATGGGTGAGCAACTGTTGTTGCCATGGCTGGCTTACATCACCCAAAGCGTACTTAAACCAATTACTCTCGCGCCGAAGTAGATATTTATCGGTTGCCATTTCTAGAAGATTATCCGCTGCAGATGCAGGCATCAGCTTGTGGTTATAGCTTAAAAACTGCACAAGCTCTCTTTCAAGGCCTTTATTGCTACCCTTAAGCAGGTTAAGCAGTTCCTGCGCTTGCACTATGGCTTGCTGGCCTTTTTGTGCAAACTCTTTTGGTAGTTCTGCGTCAGCAAAACTACGAGTCTGATCGCTAAAAATAAGCATTGGGAAGCGCCACCTAGTAGGTAAGCTTTTAAGTTCTCTTTCTGTTAGCTCTCCCTGAACACCAACATTTTCTAAAGAGTATCTATCATCCCCTTTAATTCGAATATCACCAGAAAAACATTTTTGATTTATAACATCGAGTCCTTCAAATTGACTATGGTGTACAAAAATATTCTCGTAATCTAGGTGTACTCTATAAAAACCAAAATCCTTATTAGGAATCCAGTCAACGTCTCCATAAGAAAAGTTAAAACGCTTTTTGCTCTTACCGTATGATATAAAATTATAAATATCGTCTAACTCTTCAAGGTTGCGTTCAATCCAACCTACAATATCAGTTGGACCGCCATTGCCTAAATAAGTCCCCAACGCCTCGAATGGCAGACGTTCAGGAAAATCAGGAATTGCAACCACTCGATTAGTCGTATCATCCTGTTTTTTATCCCATTGCGCATCAACATAATTAAACGGCTTATTATCAGCATTGACTGGGATAAAACGTAATTTATATGGTTTTTCATCACCATAGGTATAGGTAAGCTTTAAGTTGCAGCTACAATCCGTATTAAGTGGTTTTGTTAGCGATAACAACAGTGAAAATTCCTGGCGATGACTCTCTGATCCCTGGTAGACAGTAAAGCGCAAGTCTTCTTTATCACTTGGTAGAGTGAAGGGAGTGCTAATTGGAATCTCAACTGCAACACCGCGCTCAGGTTTAACTGAGGTACGCTTATCAACAAAATAGAATTCTTGCTCGATGCCTTTTATTGGTAACCGTGTCATTAACTGAGGTAAGTGGTCTTTCCAAAAAACCTTATGAGGCTGCTCATACTGTTTTTGTAGCAGCTGCTGCGATCCTGAAAGTGGATCGCTGGCTAACCACTGCTGGGGTTTAACACCCTTTTGCTGCTTGATTGCTACAGATACAGAAATAAAGTAAGTTTTTTCAATTTTCTTCTGTAGTTTTTGTGCTTCTTTAAATAGTACGTCACTAATGTCGATGTTCGACACCTTTAAATCCGCAGGAACTCGATACCAATGCTCACCATCCTGAAGTATGATTTTAGCTTTGTTTGAGACGATTTCACGAAAGCTGTATAACTCAATAAAACGCACTGCTATATGGCTAGGCAATCCTGACTTAACTAACTCATCCTGCAACAGCTGTCGCTCCCCCTTTTGAGAAAGCTTAATTGATGGATGCCTTTCAAGGTACTCTTCCCCTGCATTCTCTCCCCAACAATAATAAACCGGCGTAGCATAAATACCGTCATAGTCAGAGCTAAGAACCATAATCAAGTCATTACGCTTAAATAGGTTGTTAGCTGTTGCAGCATAAGCGGCTGCAATACTTTTTGGTAGTGGACTTGCATTATTGAAATTACGACTCATTTCACGACGCAGATCACTGGTCTCAAACTCACTGTGATAATCACTAACTAGGTAGTGCATCTGCTGTTCTGCTCGAAATTGCTTCGCTAATTGGTCTGAAAAAACACCTAGCTGCTGGGTTTTACTGTCGCCATTTACTTTAGTTAACTCTTTAGCACTAAACACTTTTGCATCAGCTAGTAATGCTTGGCTTTGGCTAGAATCTAATCCAGCTTCATCAAGTAATAGCGGTTCTATCCAATAGCCATCAGAATCAGTTCCAAGTTTTAACTTGCAACTAGCACCATCAAACATCAGTGATGCAAAGTTATCAGACACCTTAGTCGCTGGTTGTAACAAGTGCCTAGACTTCCTCTCACCAGGAAGAAGTTCGTCAATCATCCGTGCAGCCAAACTAGAAAAATCTGCAGGCATAGCAGGCACAGGTTGTTTATCATGATTATGTCTTGATATTGAAGAGCTGACTTTTACATTTATTACGCTATTATGATGCTGGAAGTTAAGCTCCCAACAATACGACTGCCCTGACTGAGCTCGCCTTTGGATTTTAATTTGCCCTTCAGCAGATAGTGAGAAGAACAACTCAGCCTGCGGCTTTATAATGGCGTCATTCTTGGCTCCTGTCTCATCACCACCAATATCTATAGCCAAAACCTCGACTTGAGCTCGCTTTTCAGTGAGTTCAAGTGAGGAAACCACTGATAAGTAATCTAGCTTAAATTGCCAAGCCTGATCTAACAGTATGCAGCGCTCTGTACTAGCTAGCTGCTTTAATAACTCACTAAAAAGACCAAACCCAGTTGCAATAAAAGTCTGCTGCTGATTTTCACAGTCTTCTTCTAAACGCTGTAATAGCTGCCAAGCACGCCATACCTTTCGGTATTGTTTATCTTGCAGTAATACATTGTTTGGTGGCATATGTTGCCAGGGTTTAATTGCAACAAACTCTTCTTGCCTTAAAGTTTGCTGTATTGAGTTTATAAGGTTTTCTTGCCCATCAGTTAATTGTAAACCCGCGTCTTGGCGATCTAAAATAAGGTTTTGAGTTCGAGTTAAGAAAGCCTTTAACAAACGGTTTTCAAGGGTATCGAAACTCATTTTACGAGTAGCCGCCAAGATATGTGGATTTGCAGCTAGCTTTTCACGCAAATTATTACCCGGCTTGCGGCTCAGCCACTGTACAGAACGGCTATCTAGGCGTTGTGCTAAGTAGACTGGTGTCATCTCATGGACTCGCACCACGGTTTGCCGAGGCGACAACAGAATATGGCCGATAGCGTCCATGCAATGATTGATGAGGTGCGTAAAGCGATCATATAGCCCTTGCTCTGGCTCCGGAACACTCTGGCTCAGCCAGTGGCTCATTCGCTGTGGTAATGCCTCACCATTGAGCGGATCAAAAGTGAGGTTACTCAGGTAACGGTGCTGCCCTTGCAATAGCTGTAGCGCAATTGCTTCACCCGTTTGGTAACGGCTATAAAGCTGGCCAAAATCGTTCAACTGCTCATTTATATCGTCGACCATTTCGGCTTCCTACTTATTTTGTCTTAGTATTACTCGACTCAGGTCGGGTTTCCGACGTTAATGTCGAACTTTACTTTTTAGCATTGACTGGATTTGATACTACCGGTGACTCTGGTTTAGGTTCAGCTTGTTGGCCCGACAATGGTGCATTTAGAGCAAGCTTGAATAATTCCTGATAACGATCCTTACTCTGTTCATTATTTAAGTAATCTGCACTTGCCCAACTAAACTGACCATGACCAATCCGCATCGCTTTATCGAAGTCATCAAGGATATCAAACTTTTCTTTAGCTAAAAGCTCACGAATGGGGTCTAAACAATGTTCTTTGGCATAACCACGTGTCTCAATTCCGCGCAGTTTAGGCATGACCTTTTGTACTAGCTGATCTTCAAAAGCAAACTCGAGTGCGTTTTTGTATTCGACAGGGTATTGTTTTGCATCCAAACCAATAACTAATGGGTGGTTAAGCATGTAGTATTCAATGGATTGCCAAACACGGTGACCAAGTGCCTTACCATCTGCCCCCAAATATTTATTTATTTCTTCTATCAGTTTCTTATATCGCTCTACCACAGTGTCTGACAGCTCACTTTCCTTCTTAATCCAATCCCACCACATTTTCATTGGCAACAAGTCTGCTTGTGCAGGCAATGATTTAAGCTTTTCACGACGATGTAAAGAATTTGGGCGTGGGAAGTAGATAGAGGTACCACGGTCAATTACCTTATCAGACAAAGACTTGGTGGTTTCATCTTGGTTCATAGTGCCAGCAAATAGCAGATTTCTTCCTAATGAAAGCTTATAAGGATCTAGCTTTGCACCAAGGTTAATATCAATGTAGGGCAGTTCACTATTTTTAGTCGCGCGACGCTGCTCCAACTTACTCAGAAAATCTGCAAAGTAGAGTTCCACATGAGCAAGGTTCATCTCATCAAGAAGCACCAAGCTCACAGTGTCATCAAGTCCGTTGTAGTTATCTTCTGGATTATCACTGCCTGTTATCAGCTTTTCGCGACTTTGTACAAGAAAATTGAGCAGCGGTTGTGCTTCATAGCTGTTGCTGATCGAATTAAAGTAACCCAACATGGACTCCTGCGAATCCCAATTTGGCTGTACAGGTACGTTAATGAAGTTAATGCCGCCAAAACGGCTGTAAAGCTTTGGTAGCTCTGACTTACCAGTACCACTAACGCCAGCCAAAACAGTTAACGGCGACCACTCAGCGATTTTTAACGCCGTATGAAAAGCACATAGAATTCGGTAAGAGAAATGCAAACCATGTTCATCAATTCCTGACCGAATTGCTTCGAGCCATTCAATCTCACTGACATTCTTGCTTTGACGGCGTGGCACATATTGCTCAATGTAAGGACGTTTGATCTCTCGAATCCGATCTTCTCGATTCTGTGGCTCGTTGTAAGCGGGGTTTAATCGGTCTAAACTTTCTTGCAGCTTATTATTATCAGCTAAAACAGCCTTATAATTAACCTCAAGGCTATTAAGCTTAGTTTGTAGTCGTTCTAGGTCATACTCCAACTGTTCTTGGGTATCTAAGTCACGCTGAAGCTCACGCTTTTCATCTTGTAAAAGTTGCTTATCTTGTTCTAGCTTGGTGACTTCAGCTCTGTGGTTATCGTAATATTCTTCTAGTTCCTGGCTTGGCCGCTTAAGCTCTTCACGCAACTTACTCAGCTCTTCGTTCTTTGCTGTAAGGTCACGTAGTACTTCCTCTGGCGACCTATCACCCAGTGCCTTTTGAAGCTCATCGTATGCACTGTGTAATGCATCTTGACGCTCAATGCGACTCAAAAGACGCTGCTTATCCTGCTCAAACTGTCGCTCTTTTTGTTCAAATTCTTGCAGACGAGACTGGGTTCGCTCTGTGATTTTCTGCTCAAGTGAAGTTTGAAGCTGTTCAACCTCTGCTTCTCTAAGTCTTATAGTATTCTGTTCAGTTGTTAATATCGCTTGCTGCTGCTCTAACAGATCTTCTCGGTTTTTAAGATCATCGCGGCGTTTTTGCAGCTCCCTTTCTAGCACCTCAAAATCATTTTTGCGCTGCTGCTCTATTTCATTGTGCAACTTAGTGATGGCTGCAGAACGCTTCTGTTGCAACTCTCGCTGTAATTCAGCTCGCTGCTCAGAAAAGTCACCTTCCACTGTTTCTTGAATTTGTGCTAACTTTTCACGCTCCGCTTGCAGCTTATTCGTTTCCGCAACAAGTTCCGCACGCTGCTTTTTAAGCGTTTGACGCTCTTCTACAAGTTGCTGCTCACGCTCTGCAAAAAACTCATCTCGCAAAGCCGGTAAACCCTGCTCGATTTCTAGCTGCCGACGCTCTTGCTGTTGATGGCGAGTTTCCAATTCGAGGCTACGTGCATTAAGTGACTGTTTATCTTTAGCAAGCGCTTCTTCCCGCTGTTTCAAACCTTGCTCTTGGTTATTAAGGCTCTGCTGTAAATCTTTTAACTCTGACTCTTTTTCAGCCAACGCAACTGCCTGTTTTTCAAGGCTCTGCTGTAAATACTGCATCTCAGAATCTTCAGTATTAATCTTCTCCTGCCCCTGCTGATTGTTATCCACAATATTGCTCCATTAAATGCTTAATAAGTTCAAATACAGTTTTCTCAATTTCATTCAAGTTTTCATGCTGGCCTAGTATTGGCCCAGAGTGGCCTCTTATCTTATTCAGGCTATCCACTGCTTTAACAAACTTCTCAGCGGGTCGAAACTCTTTTTGCTGCTGGTCGGTTATTTGCGCCCAAAAAGCGATAAAGTTTGCCCCAAGAGTCGCATTACTACCGCTTAATGCTTCTCGTACTTTATGTATATTGCTATTAGTGATACTTTTTGCGCCAAGGTCTTCTAATTGAAGTTTCACAGACTCAACACTCTTTGCCTCACTTGCATCAAGTGCTCGACAGGCTTGATAAAGCGCATGTTGCAAAGCACCAGCAAGCGCATTCGTTCTGTCTCTAGCATCCTCGAAATTGACAAACACCAAAGCATCAAATAGCCCCTGATACACACGCTCGTTCATGCGACTGCACATTAGCCCAAAATACCTGTCTAGTTTGTGGCTCGCTTCACTGCGAATATCCTCTTTAAGCCAGTTGGGAACAGTTTTTTCTGCTACTTGATTGTTATTATCTTTTAACCAAGCTGATAAGATTTCACGAATCTTTTCTACAAGTTGATGAATAAACTTAACCTGCTCCACGCCAAGTTCATTGCGCACAGCATCAGCGTCACCATGATCAATCGGGTTTCGCCAACGGCGTAACTGAGCAATACTTATTAGTAGTTCAGGATATTCTTTAGCTAACTTAGCCATGGGCTGCTGCTCGTCATTGCGTGCTGCTAGTAAATGGCAGAATAATAATGGCGACATAACAGGTTGCTCTGCCTTAAGGTGAATAACACTACCCTTATTTACCTTGAGTAGATTATTTACAAGCTTGCCATCGCTCAGCTCAAACCCTAGTTTTGATGCTATGTTTTTTGCTAAGTCAGCATTACGCTGCTGGTCCGTCGCCATCTTAGAAATGCAGCTATCAAGTTTTGAGAAGGCGTAGCATTCAGCCAATATCTGTTCAATTTTGTAATAGCTTTTGCTTACAAAAGAGGAAAAGTTGTTCTCATATTCGGCTTGTTCAATCGCATTTTTTGCTTTTTTTTCTGTTAATGCTTGGTAAAGCCTGCTCAGTGATTTTGATTTTTGCATAGCCGAACGCTGATGAGTTCTTTTGCTTTTTTGAAGCAGCCCTTCATACGCTACCTTTACAGATGAATTGTTCTCTCGGCTTCTATGACTATTAAACGCTCGAGTAAACCGCTCTTGAATAGTCGAGCGAAAACCATCACTAACATAAGCCGAATTTGCGCCACCTACCCTAAACGCATAGCAATGCAGATAAACCAACTCACTCTCTGGGTTGACTGAAATAGTGCCACTGCTAGCTATGAACCCATCATGATTGCCGCGACCAGAAGAGGCTGTTAGCTTTTTATTCTGCTGCCGGGAGCGCTTAATAATTTCAATCACCTCGCGCTCATCTGGTGACTCTTTAGATACACGTTCACTCAGCAAGGGGAGTGCTTGTACTTTTTCAGCCTTACCAACACTGCCTTGAGCAAATTCAACCAGGCCACTAGATGCTTGCTCAGCATTAACGGGGGGTAGTTCACCACGGCTAATAACTGGTAACCAGCAATGATTGATTAAATCAAAGTACACAGTCGCGCCTATTACTTTCGTTTGAGTGCTATTAATTTTATCGAGCAGTTGCTCGCCCTCATGGGTTAATCTGAGCCTGTCGGTAATCAAGTTTAGCTGCTGTAGTTTAAGGCTTAAGAATTCTGTAAGGCTGGAATGCTCTCCCTCTTCATTCATAAGTCCCATTTGTTGGCTTAGCTGTTTAAGATCGCTGCCCCCCTCACCTAGCAAACGCAATAAGGTGCGCTCAAATAGATTCAAGTCCTGATCTGCTTTAGCTTGTAACGAGATCGAAAAACGTAAGCAGGGCCATAAGATGTCTTGCATTGCTTTAGGGTGGTGCTGCGCAATAGAGTGCGACTGATGCAACACCTTAAATACTTTAGGTTGATCTAGACTCATGTCAGCAACACCCCCTGCGAATGGTTTTTACACAACTCATTACACAACTCATAAAATGCTTGCAGTTCAGGTACTGCCTGTTCGGCTATGGGGGATTGAACCAGCTGACTATCTCCAACTAACACCAGCACCTTTTTTTGGCGTGTCACCGATACACACAAGCGACTCTTAGACATTAAATGGCCAAATACCCTCTGCTGATCCTTAGCTGAAAAGTTACGCTCTTGTAAAAAACTTGATTTATCGGGTTGAGAGCGCACCATCGATAGAAACACTACGTCGAACTCCATTCCTTGAAACGAATCAACGGTACCAATGCGTAGACGCTCCTCTATGGGTTTGCCTTCACCGTCAAAAAGCATTTGATATTGCCTAGCAATAACATAGTGCCCTTCTTCGTCTTGCTCAGTAATGTGATATTCAGCAAGTGCTTTCATAACTTCATCAACCTGCGCCTTATAAAAAGAAATCACACCAAAACTGAGGTTCGCACCTTGCTCGCTATCTATCCACTGCTGCAACTGCTTCGCTATTATCTTAGCTTCGGCCTTTCTAAATCGGCTTTTACTGGCATTACGTGCTTCATCACCCAACCGTGCAGGTACGTCTATCCATACAGCTGCTTTTTCCTCAATCCCTTCAAGCTGGTGAGTAAAATATTCAGCTGATAAAGGCGATTTATAACCTTCGTCATAAGGCTTATAAAATTGATCGCTAGCAAACTGTCCCAATAATGGATGGCTGCGATATTGTGCATCAAGTGTAATGGTACGGGCCTTTCCATCTTGTTGTTCTAACTGCTTGGCACGATTAAACAAATATTCAAACATACTTTCTTTAATATGCTGATTAAACTCTTCTTTACCGCCTTGCCAATCAGTATCTTCAAACTCACTTTCCATTTTCTCTAATAATGATTCGTCAATCATGTGCGGTAGCTGCCTGTGGTCACCCACCAAAACAATCCGATCTTTTGCTTGCACCATAGGGATCATAAGGTCTCGGGGGCTAGCACGAGCCGCTTCATCAACAATCACTGTGCCATACTGCAAATAGCCTTTACCGTCACTGCTCTTTGATTTAAAGCGGCGAATGACTTCACCCTCTGATTGCCCCGTCGTAGCGCCATACACTAAATTATATTCTGCCAACGCCTCTTGCACTAAATTAGGGTTACCTTCTAGATCACTCAGGTATTCTATAAGTGCTCTATTCTTGGACTGCTGGCGGCTGTTGCCTTGCAGCAAGTCGAGTGCACGCTGTATTGCTAACTTAACATCCTCTCTTGCTAGTGCTCGCTTAAGCTGAGGGCGTGGCGTGAACTGCTTTAACAGTTGTTGTTTTGCTTCTTTTAATTGCGGCAAAAAGTTTAGATCATTCTCTGGCCGCCAAATCATCGCTTGTTGTAATGCCTTTGAATAGGCTTCTTCGATGGTGACATCTTGCTCATCAAGCCAAGCCTTCAAAGCTGCAGCTCTATTGGAGCCATCATCCAAAAATGCAGGCTTTGTTAGGCGTAATGCGCGCAAAAGTCGCATACCATCACCATCCTGCTCACTCAAATACTGGTTACCAAGTTCACTACTTAGAGCTTTTAGTAACCCGATTAACTCATCACTTTCTGGAAGCCCTGTTAATAGCGCTTTCGCTTTGTTCACCAACCGCAAAGCAGCGCTATCGCTTGGTCTTGCAGCGTAGGCTATGGCGTCATGCTCGAGCTGTAAATAAGCGATACTCTCTTTTAACTCGGGTGCTTGCTGGTAAATTTGTTTTACTGTTTTCTGGCGCCATTCATCTAATTTGATATCAGTTGAGTTGCTTTGTTCTTGCTCACCAGAGCGCCTACCAAACTTTATCGCGGGCAGATCGTTAACCGACAAGCGGCTTAACAGGTTTTCTACCGCATCATGCTGATAACCAGAAACCAAGATATCACCCTGTATCGATTTGCTCTTATCCAGCTCCTGATTAAGGCGCTCAATAATAGCGGTGATTACGGTGGTTTTCCCAGTTCCTGGAGGTCCTTGAATGATGCAAATATCAGGAGTATTTAAGGCGATCTTAATTGCTTTTTTTTGAATATCAGTTGGCGGATTTTTAGGGAATATTTTTGTTTCAACAAAGTTTGATAGTGGCTTTATATCGGGGCGTTGTGCACGTCCACTTGGCAATACCCCTCCGTCCTCTATTAGCAACCCTAAATGCGGCATCGCACTTTTGCCTTCAATAATTGCATTGCGGGCAGCCATTCGTCGCTCAACTTGCACTTGATCACCCAGAATGGACTGTACTAAGGTCATTTCACTTGAAGGTATACCCACTCCCTCAATTTCAATTGAATTCTCTTTGACATCTATAACTTTTAAAAACTGATCAGGCTCACTAGCTGCCTGTGCTAAATTTTCTTGACGGTCAGCCTCTTCATGCTCTGCGTTTGGCTGTTGCTCCCAACTTGAAAGGCCGCTATCAAAGCCTTTTTTAGCTTTATAGTCCTCCAGCATCTGCGTACTAAATGTCTGCCAATCCATTTCTGAATCGTCAAGGTGAGTAATGGGTGTTTCCGGGCTTACCATTAACAAAGTATCTTGTGTTGTTAATAATTTGCGCAAATCTCTATCAATATAAATAGACAATTGATTACCAGCTTCACCACTAATTTCACAGCCCTCAGGCGACACTTGAATACGGCCGATATCTCTAGCACGCTTCAGCAGTTGCTCACCTTCCGACTGGCCATATCGATCCCAAGTTGACAAATATCCCTTTTGATCAGCAATGATTTTACTCAACTGTTGAGTTGCCAATAACGCCATTTGTTGCTGCTGTTCATTAAAACTTAATTGCAGCTTCACTAGACGAAGTGTACGAGTGGGAGCTGTGTGAGAGCGAGTGACTAACTTACGCACTCCTAAATAGTCATACTCCACCGCAGAGTATTGCTGCACGGCAAGTTGTAGATCATCACCTAGTAAAACTAAGCCACTTTTAATCTTTTGCTGTAAGGCTTCATCAACACTAGTTATGCCACCTTCGCTTTGTTCAATATGCTTCAACTGATCCAGCGCCCCTTCCCCCAAAACAGCAATAGCATATTGCTCTTCCGACTCACCGGTAAGGTTTAACGTGCAGCGCTGTTCTAGAGCTATCTTAATAGCATCGAAATCTTCGCCAACACCTGCGGCACGCGCCTGTTCTATGGTTCTAGGATCCAATGCGATATCAATAGGGCCTAGCTCAATCTCAGGCCCGTTGAACGAAGCCAGCGCCAATTCAAGCTGTATGCGTTCTTGTGGCCAGTCTTTTTGTTGATGGACTCGGCGTATCTCAACAAGATTTGCATTGGCACGGTCGAACCCAAGCGCTATATCATTAAATAAAACAGGCTCGCGCAAGGTAATAGCAAACAGCTTGTCTTTAATAATTAGCTGTAATTTCCCCGTACGTGAACTCAAACGCAGCCGACCTAAATCGCCCTGGGTTAAGCTCAGCCCTTTACTCTCAAGTGGCTCTATCCAAAAGGTGTGGCTTATTTCAATATTCAGTTGTTTAAATCGCATTGTTTTTTTGAACCTTAATCTCAATAACCACAGAATAAGGTGCATGCAGATATAATTGCACACCTTCCTCCAGCTCTTGTCTTTCAAGCAACCACTGATTGGTTAAAGGACAAAAACGCCCACTAGCATCTGCGATATCTACTTGTACATCTTCTGCAGCTACATAGATAAACCAATCTTGCTCAATCTGGTTAATCTCAAGCATTGGAGTGTTATGTTTATCAATTTCAAAACTGCCAGATAATCGCATTGGTAGCCGTAAATTTTGGCCGTCAACAAAAGGTGCAACCCAAGTCCAAGCCAGTTCACTTGCACTATCTGCTGTATAAAAATAGCTAGTGGCTACCAAAAGCTGTTGTGGCTGCTGCGTACAATAAGGACAAGTGTGCTTAGGCAAAGAAGACTGGTAAAAAAAGCTCATACCACAAGTACATGGAATAGAGGTATCTGCGGCAATGGCTAATAGCCGTGGCAGCGAGTGCAGACTCGGACGCCGCCAAGGTGCGGTGCGCCCTTCGTCAAACATTGTTTGAAAATAACTTAGCAGTGAAGGTGTTAAAATTAAGTCAGAGGGTAGTCCGTTAACTGGACTATTGCTGTCATCTTTAGCGTCGAATATAAACGGCAGTTCACCTTGCTCTGCTTGGACTTCTAGGCTTGGCCCCGCACTTACGGAGTCATCTGCCGCCCAGTCATCTTCATCATCTTGAGCATCAAGAAAGCGTTGCCCAGCAAAAGCACCTGTCATAGCTAATATTTTGAATGCTAAGAGTGCTAACGAATAAGCATCACTGGTAACCCGCGAACCACTCTCTCCCTTGACTACTTCTGGCGCACCGTATTGTGGAGTTATGACACCTGCTTTAGCATTTACTGCCTCAAAGCGGAGGTTATCTGCATCGATCATCCAGACTTCACTATACTCAGGACTCCCCGAACAAAAGATATTTTCCGGTGAAATATCCATAAATATCACCCCGACGCTATGCAGCTTAAGTAGTTCGCTAGTAGCCTGCGCTAGTAGCTCTAACCTGCGTTTAGTGCCACCAGATTTAGCATACATTGCCAGCGAGTAAGCGGCCTCCAAAGACACGTCTTCGCTAAGCCAAGCTGGGCGAGTAAAGGTTTTAGCAAGCTGTTTATTTAATATCTGTGGTAACCACTCACCTATCGGCTGCATGTCTTGCATCATCTGCATTACGTAACCCGCTTGTTCTGCAAGTAAGTAAAGTGGCTTAGTGATGTGCATCGCTTCAGTCAATGGCAGCAGGTATAAGCGTTCAAATTGCTCTTGAAAATGTTTCACCCCCTCCTTATCAGTTATTTCCTTACCGTTTTTAAGCGGTATCTTAACTAATAGCTCAGGATCTGAAGTTCGATATACGATTCCTTGCCCGCCTTTCCCTAACTCTTTAATGAGCTTATGCCGTTGGGATAATTGATCTTTAACCCATTTTGGCTGAGAGTTTCTTTGCTGTGTCATATACATCTTCCTAAAATTATTTCTACAGCTACTAGCGATACAAGGCAGCGATGGTTTTATCATCACTATGGCCAGCCACAGGCCATTGGCTAATCCAGCCCCGCACATCTTCCTTAACAGCATCATCTGACAACTGACGATATTGGCTCAATAGCTCAAGATAAAAACTGGCACGGTGTTCTAAAGCCAAGTCATCGGCAATTCCATCGGTGACTAAGAAGCAGGCATCTAATTCATCAGTCGGTTGCAAGAAAAACTGCCACTGACTAGCTTGAAATTTATTACCTAAAGAGTGTGTCTGGTTGGCAAACAGGTCGTCGTCTTTATCAGTTAAAAATCTAACCTGTTGCTCGCCTACTATTTGCTTGGAAGTAATAATGCAACAATCACCATCACCAAGCTGAGCAATGAAAGTCTGCTCTCCTAGCACAATAGCGAACAGCACCGTACAACGACACTGCTCAACATCTATATCCTGCAGCTCTTCTAGCCAAAGATCATGGAACAACTTAAGCCAATATAGTGGCTCAATTTCCGACTTACCCACACAATGCTGCGCTAACTTCACCACTGCACGGCTTACAGCTTGAGCTCCAAGTTGTGATAAAGGTTTGCTTCCTAAACCATCCGATACAGCAATGAGTAGTGGCTCATTCTCAAATTCTAGGTGGTAAGCATCCTGATTTGGTAAACCTAGGCGTAGATGAAGCGGACCAATTTCACTATCGCCTAAGCCACGCCATACCGGTGTGCTACCACTCATCATCTGACTCGTCTTCAACAAAAACCACAGCTAATTCAACTCGGTTTGTTGGACCGACAGTTGCAGTTTTTGGTCGCCAAATTGTATGCAGAACATGGTCTAGTTGTTCAGCACGATAGCTATTCTGTGAAAGTGTATTTAGCTGTGCTAAATCAGCGTCACCGCCCACACCAACAACATATAAGTTTTCCAACTGATTAAGTCGATACCGCTGCTGATCCGTTAACTTAAAATAACCATCCGTTAGCACCAAATATGTGACTCCAGGATTTGCTTCAGTCCAGCTGCAAAGGGCAGCAATATCACTGCTACCCTCAGTAGTTAGCAGCTGAACATCAGCCTCAGCAGGCCAGTTAACTTCTGCAATATCTTTTTGCCAGCTGAAGTAGTGCGCGCTTTGACTGTGCTGTTTAGTAAATTGACGGATATAACGCAGCAAGTTAACCAACAGCATTGGCTTGCCATATTCCGCCATGCTTCCAGAGCAATCTATAATGCAGTGCAACTTAGATGAACTCATCTTCAGACTCATCTGGCTGCTGGTTTTGTTCTTGCTCGACTAACTGTTCAACTTCTTCTGGCTTAGGTACAACATTTGCATTCTGATTGTTCGTTCGGGTGGTTACAGACATAGTGACAAATTTAAAGAACTCTTGAATTTGCGAAGCATCTTGTGCCGTAAACACCTTATTTTCAGTACCCGAGACAAACTCATTAAGTACATCGTTGGAAGCATCACTACCAATCGCCATTGCCATGCGGTCACATTTTTGTGAGCGACCGTCGTTGACTAAGTCACGCAATGGTTGCTGCCAAGAGTCATTTGGCTCACCATCCGAGACTAAAACGATAGTAGGACGGTAGGCACGCGATGGAGTAACCTCTTTATCTTCAATCATCGCTTTTGCCATGGAGAAAGCGGTACCCATAGGCGTTGCACCACTCACTTGTAAATCTTGCCACTCAATATCTTTGGCAGAAGTGTAGGGAGTATGAAGTGAAACCTCTGCGCCAAAAGTGATGATTGAAACTAAAATTTCAATTTCATTCTTTTCAGCACCGGCAAAGTCAGAAACCATCTCTTTTACAGCTGCGTTTAGCTGATTGATTTTGTCTCCGTACATACTGGTGCTCACATCAAGCAGCAGCACCACAGGCAAAGGCTTAGCTTTAGCTACAGTAAAATTAGCGGGGTTAAAACCAGGCATAATATAGTCCTCAGAGTCATTACAATAAAAAAGTGTGAACGGTAGTTACTCGCTATTCCTTGTGTGAACTTACGATAACAGATTTAAAAATAAATATGACGTTAACAAGCTTGCCATCACTTGGCATCTCAATCTTTAGCTATGAATCTAATCTTAATAAAAAACCTATATCTGGGAGCTCTTCAACAGCTTGCTACTGTCCGAAAAACTGCTAACTTAACGCCCTTCTACATGATTTCACCTTATATTTCTCGCTGCTTAAGCATGGCTATTTTTTTCTTTAGAATTTCAATTGTTTCATTATTCTCAAGAATCATTAATTCATTAGTTTCAGCCTTTATTTTTAAATTTTCTATTTTTACAGTCAACTGCATATTCTGACTTAGTAATTCGTCACGCTCTTTTAACAAGTCTACATTATTATCAGCTTGTGCTTGACCAACATTCTCGGTTATTTCCCATTGTCTATAATGAAGTTTTTTAGCACTTTGTATATCATATTTAGGTAACTCGAGTTCATATGCCTCGTGGGTACGAAACGCATAAGCCACATGGAAAGTATCGTCCTT